>DASSUY010000032.1:0-3312 GCA_035706525.1 Steroidobacteraceae bacterium | reverse complement strand
AGCGCGGGCCGGCGGCAGGCGTAGTCGGAATCCAGGAGGAAATGCTCGAGGTTCACCGCGACGAATTCGATGGGGCTCTCCAGCTCGTAGGGATCGGGCCTGCGGTCGCGGAAATCGTTGCGCGACGTGCGGAGCCCGAAGCGCATGGGCCGGACCTGCCAGCCCGCGAGGTCGAGGAGGCGCGGATCGCGGGAGAGCCCGCCCTGCGGCGTCCGGTCGTAGAAATGCGCGAGCTCGTGGAGGACCGCGGCCTGCACCGCGCGCGTCGCGGGGTCCTCGAGGCCGGCGCCCGCCGGCCGCGCCATCCAGTCCTCGAGCAGCCGCCGGTCCAGCACCATGCGATGCAGGTAGGAACGGCCGTGCACTTCCGCGGGCAGGTCGGCGCGCCACTCGACGTCGATGCGCGCATCAAGCGCGTCGGACCAGGCGGCGGGAAGTCGCGCGACGGCCTCAGCGAGGAGCTGGCGCGTCGCCTCGGCTTCCGCCGGCGCCAGGGAATCGGTGGCGGGTTCGAACCGCGGCGCCGCCTGCGCGGCACCCGCGCAGAAGCAGAGGAAGAGCGCCGGCCACCGCCGCGTGGAACGCGGCCGGCGCGCCGGGTTCACAACGCGAGGATCGCCTGCGCGAGTTGCATGTCGCTCGCCCGCTGCGCGGCGGCGTCGCGCTCGCGCAGGTAGCGCAGCGCCGACTCCAGCTGCACGCCGCGGATGCGGCCGTCGCTCGCGACGAAGCTCGCCGCGTCATCGCGCGCCTGCCGCACGATCTTCTCCTCGGGCGAGGTCGTCTTCGACGAGGCGGACGAGCCGGCGCCGGAAGTCGCGGCGCCGGCCGAGGTGCCGGCGGTCGAGCTGCCGGCGAAGGCGGGGGCCGCGACGGCACAGGCCAGCAGGGCACAGCTCAAGGTCAGTCGCTTCATGGGAGCCTTCCTTCGCCGATTGGGTGGGCTTCCGGCTAGCCTACTCGCCGCCGGAACCGGCAGGCAACGACTCGAGCGAAATACCCGGTTGCCACCCGCTTTGCGCCAGGATGGCCTTCGGATCCGTCATCTGCAGGAGGTCGGCGAGCGCCGCGCGCTTGTCGGACGCGCGCAGCCAGTACGCCTTGGCAATGCGGTAGCCCACCCAATAGCCGAGGTCCCCCAACTTGTCCGGCGGATGTGTGTTGTAGAGCCAGCCCGACAGGTCCGTCTTGTCCTGGTCGGCGACGAAGGCGGTCTCAATCTCCTTTTCACGCCCGCGCACGAGCTCCGCGAGGTACGCGTAGGACACCTGGCCCGTGGTGAGCTCCGACACCAGCTCCGCGATGCCCTCGATCAGCGACATCTCGAGCACGGTCGGATGCTCGTCGTCGACGAGTTCGCGTGCCTGCTGCACGTGCGCGTACTCGTGGGCGACGACGGTCACGAAGCGATCCTCGGCGTCCGGGTTCAGCCAGTGGCTCGCGCAGAGCGCCTCGAGGCCGACCTGTATGCCGGTGGCGGGACTGCCGATGGCGACAGGCCGGCCTCGCCCGACGGCGATGGTGACGGGCGGGAATCGCGCGGCCGGATAGAGCTCACGGAGCTTCCCGAGCGCCTGCGTCACGCGCTCCTCGATCGCCGGCAGGACGGCCAGGCACTCGCGCGCCTTCACGTATGTCTCCGGCTGCTTCCGGATCGCTTCCGCGATGCGCTCGGCCGTCGTGTTCCGCAGCTTCGCGAACTGGCGAAGGCCGTCGGATCCGGCGTCGAGGTAGTCGCGTTGCAGTTGTTCCGCGGTCGGGCGGCCGCCCGCGGCGTCGTACACCTTGTAGAAGAGCACGACGTCCTCGGTGTGGATACCGGGCGCGGCGATCCTCGCGGGCTCCTTCGAGGAGACGTGGTTGAGCGCGATCACCCAGTTTCCCTCGCGCTTTCGCATCAGGCGCGTGTTGATGCCGTCCTGCGGGTCGACCGGGCGGTCGAGGCGGTAACGGCTGATGAGCTGCGCCGCGTCCGGGGCGAGCATCTCGATGCGGATGTCGAAGAAATGCAGCCGCCCGCGCGTCTTCTCCGAGGCGCCGTAATCGCGGATGTAGTGGTCGAGCGTGCCCTGCCAGTCCTTCTGGAACTCGCCGCGGGAGACGAAGATGACGTCCGGATTCGCGAATCCTTCCATGTAGCCGCGGAAGTCGCCGCGGTTCCAGGCGGCTTCCATCCGGGCGATGACGGCGCGGATCGCCTCGATGTCGGCGGCCTCGTCCGCGGCGGCTTTCGGGGCGGGCGTCGCGAGCAGCGCGGCGATCGCGGCCAGGGCCGGGATTGGGTTGGGGTGCATGTCGGTGGGGCCTCCTCGTCGGGGCATGGTACGCGGGGGCGCACAAGTCCCGGCCCCGCCAGTGCCCGCCACGGCATTTTTTGTCGAGTCGCGGCCCACCCGCTGGACCGCCGTGCTAGGGTGGCCTGACGCTCAGGGACGGTCGTCGCATGCGGTTCGTTCTGTTGCTTCTGTGCCTGGCTGGCCAGCCAATCGCGGCGTCCGCCGCCGTGGACCAGCCCGCCTTCGAGGTCACGGTCCTCCCGTTCTCCGCGGCGGACGCGACGGTCGAGCAGGTGGCGCGCGGCGACTTCGACTCCGAGTTCCGCCCCTTCGACTACAAAGCCGCCCGCGCGACCGGCGACCCGTTCTGGCTGCGGCTGCAACCGACGGCCACCAAGGACGCCCCCGACGACGCGGTCCTCAGCGTCCGAAAGGGCCGGCACCTCGACCTTCGCGCGTTCGACTCGAAAGACCGGGCCGGCCAGCGCCTGCAGCCGGTCGTGTCGATCCCGGAGTACCGGGGCGAGGAGACCGCGCTCTTCATGCTGCCCGAGGGCCGCGCGGCGACCGACCCGATCTACGTCCGCGTGGACGCCGAGGGCACCGGCGCCGAGCGCCTCGAGTTCGGGCAGGAATCGCTCGCCGCGACGCTCTCGCAAGCCCGCGCCAAGGCGCGAACCGTCTCGCTCGCCTTCGGCGCGCTGATCGCGATGTCGGTGACGGCCCTCCTCATCTTCTTCGTGATCCAGGGCCGCATCTTCGTCTGGTACGCGACGCTCTTCTCGTTGCAGGGGCTCTACATCGTCTACATCTCGGGCCAGGGCTTCGACTGGCCGATCCTCGGGGCGGCGGCCGCGTTCGGCTCGCACGCCTGGAACATCCCGGCGGCGCTCTCGGGCGCCGCGGCCTGCCTGTTCGTGCGCGAGATCACTGACATGCAGCGCTACTTCCCGCGGCACTACGTCGCCTTCGGCTGGCTGGCGGTGATGTTCGTCGTGCTCGCGATCTCGAACGTGCTGCGCGGGCCCGCGACGGC
>DASSUY010000031.1:0-3099 GCA_035706525.1 Steroidobacteraceae bacterium | reverse complement strand
GCGTCGCAGCTCGAGGCCGCACTCGACGAGATTCGCGCGTCCGCGGCACTGCTGCCGCGCCGGCCGCGCGTCTACTTCGAGGAATGGGACGAGCCGCTGATCGCCGGCATCCGCTGGGTGGGGGAGCTGGTCGAGGCGGCGGGCGGCGACAACTGCTTCGCGGAGCTCGCGGAGAAGCCGCTCGGCCGCGACCGCATCATCGCGGATGCAGGGGAGGTCGTGCGCCGCGCGCCGGACATCATCTTCGGTTCCTGGTGCGGCAAGAAATTCCGGCCCGAGCGCGTCGCGGCGCGGCCGGGCTGGGAGGCGATACCCGCGGTGCGGGACGGAGAGCTGCACGAGGTGAAGTCGTCGATCATCCTGCAGCCGGGACCCGCCGCGCTCACCGACGGGCTGGCGGAGCTCCACGCCAGGATCCAGCGGTGGGCCGCGCGCGGCACAAAAGGGGACAGGCACCTTTAGTGGAATAAAAGGGGACAGGCACCTTTAGCAGCCTCCGCGGTGGATGCCGAGCAGCTGCAATCCGCTAAAGGTGCCTGTCCCCTTTTATTCCGCCGTCAACAGCCGCTCCGCCTCGCGGTACTTCTCGACGGTGCCCGCGATCACCTCCGGCGGCAGGCGCGGCCCCGGCGCGCGCTTGTCCCAGTCGAGCGTCTCGAGGTAGTCGCGCACGTACTGCTTGTCGAAGGACGGCGGGCTCGTGCCCTCGCGGTAGCGGTCCGCGGGCCAGAAGCGGGAGGAGTCGGGCGTCAGGGCCTCGTCCATCAGTACGACCTCGCCGCGGCCGTCGAGCCCGAACTCGAACTTCGTGTCGGCGATGATGATGCCCCGCTCGCGCGCGTGCCGGGACGCGAAGGCATACAGCGAGAGCGAGAGTTCGCGCACGCGCGCCGCGCGTGTCGCGCCGATCGCTTTCTCGATTTCCGCAAACGAGACGTTCTCGTCGTGCTGCCCGGCCGCCGCCTTGGTCGCGGGCGTGAAGACGGGCTCGGGCAGCTTCGCGGCCAGGGCGAGCCCCGCCGGCAGCGGAATGCCGCAGACGGCGCCGGTCTTCTGGTAGTCCTTCCATCCGGAGCCGATGAGGTAGCCGCGGACGACGGCTTCCACGGGCAGCGGCGTGAGGCGCTGCACGACCACGGCGCGCCCCTCGAGCGGCGCACGCTCGGCGGGGTCGGCGAGGTACTTCGCGAGTGGCTCGCCCGTCAGGTGGTTCGCGACGATGTGGCGCGTCCGGGCGAACCAGAAATTCGAGATAGCGGTGAGGATCCGGCCCTTGCCCGGGATGGGATCGGGCAGCACGACGTCGAACGCGGAGAGCCGGTCGCTGGCGACGATCAGCATGCGGTCGTCGCCGATGGCGTAGTTGTCCCGCACCTTGCCGCGGTGGATGAGCGCAAGGGAGCGGAGGTTCGACTCGAAGAGTGCGTCGGAAGTCATGCGGTGGGCGCACTTGCTAACATGGCGCGCTCGGGGCGGTCAAGGAAGCGGCAGGACGCGTGACGGGCTGGACTGGCAAGCTGGTCGGGGCAATCCTCGGCTTCGTCCTCACGCGAAGGCCCATCGGCATCCTGATCGGGATGATCCTGGGCCATCTCTGGGACCTGCAGGCCGCGGCGCGGCGCGCGGGCCCGCGGCCCTCCCTGGAAACAGTCCGGCAGACGTTTTTCCGCGCCACGTTCTCCATCATGGGGCATGTCGCGAAGGCCGACGGCCGCGTGTCGGAGCAGGACATCGCGGCGGCGCGCGGGATCTTCCGCCAGTTCGGCCTCGGCGAGGCGGACACGCGCGCCGCGATGGAGGGCTACACCCGCGGCAAGCAGGCGGATTTCGACGCCGACGCGATGCTGGCCGAGCTCGCCGCCGCCTGTCGCGGCCGGGGCCAGATGCTGCGCATGTTCCTCGAGATCCAGATGCGCGCGGCGATCATGGGCGACGGGCTGGAGGGCGTCACGCGCCAGGTCCTGACGCGGATCGCGGCGACGCTCGGGATCGGCGCGATCGAGTTCGCGCACCTCGAGGCCCTGCTGCGCTTCCAGGCGCACGCGGCCGGCTACGGCCCGTCGGGGGCCGCCGGCTCGCGCGCCGGCGCCGGGGCGCGGAGCAGGTCTTCGCTCGAGGAGGCGTATGAAACCCTGGGCGTCCCCGCCGGCGCGAGCGACGCCGAGGTCAAGCGCGCCTATCGCCGGCAGATGAGCGAGAACCATCCGGACAAGCTCGTCGCTCGCGGGCTGCCCGAGTCGATGCTCGAGGTCGCGAAGCAGAAGACGCAGGCCATCCAGGCGGCCTGGGAGCGCGTCCGCGAGGCGCGCGGCATGCGCTAGAGTAGCGGGAGGGGGATCCATGCCGGCACCGGTCATCGCGCCTTCCATCCTGTCCGCCGACTTCGCGCGCCTCGGCGCGGAGGTCGACGCCGTGCTCGCGGCAGGCGCCGACTGGGTGCACTTCGACGTCATGGACAACCACTACGTGCCGAATCTCACGATCGGCCCGCTGGTCTGCCAGGCGCTTCGCAAGCACGGCGTGAAGGCGCCGATCGACGTGCACCTCATGGTCGAGCCGGTGGACCGGATCGTCCCCGATTTCGCCGAGGCGGGCGCGACCTGGATCAGCTTCCACCCCGAGGCGAGCCGCCATGTCGACCGCACGATCCAGCTCATCCGCAGCTGCGGCTGCCGGCCGGGCATCGTGCTGAACCCCGCGACGCCGCTCGCCTGGCTGGACCACGTCCTGGACTCGGTGGACCTCGTGCTGCTGATGTCGGTGAACCCCGGCTTCGGCGGCCAGCAGTTCATCGAATCCGCGATCGGCAAGCTCGCCGAGGCACGGCGCCGGATCGACGCCTGCGGGCGCGAGGTGCGGCTCGAGATCGACGGCGGCGTCAAGCTGGACAACATCGGCCGCATCGCCCGCGCGGGCGCCGACACCTTCGTCGCGGGCAGCGCGATCTTCGGCTCGAAGGACTACGCGGCGACGGTCAGCGCGATGCGGAAAGAGATAAAAGGGGACGCTCACCTTTAAAGGGGACAGCCACCTTTAGCGGCGCCGGCCTGCGCAGATGGCGCAGAGGCGGTCGCTAAAGGTGGCTGTCCCCTTTAAAGG
>DASSUY010000030.1:0-10529 GCA_035706525.1 Steroidobacteraceae bacterium | reverse complement strand
CACGATCACTCCCGGATCAGAAACAACCGATCCGAGGAGGATCAGCATGAAGACCAACCCGTGCCGCAGCCGCCCCGTCGCCGCCGCCCTCGCCGCCACCTTCGTCACGACCGTGCTCGTGTCCTCGCTGGTGGAGTCGTTCGAACCGGCGCAGCTGCTCCGGATCGAGAGCAAGGCCCGCGAGACGGCCATCGCCCTGGACCGCCGCCCGGCGACGGACCCGGCCGAGTGGACCTGAGCCATGCCTGCAGCCGGCGCCCGGCCGCCGACGGCCGGGCGTCGATCGCCGGGGAACAACAATGAACCGCACCCGTGCTGACCGACTCGACCGCTGCCTCTCGCTGCTGGCGCCCGTGCGCCGGGGCGAGGGGTACGCGGTGTCGGTCCTGTTCCTCCAGGCGTTCTCGCTGATGCTGGCGTACTACCTGGTGAGGCCCGTGCGCGAGGCGCTGATCCTCACGCAGGGCGGGGCGGAGTTCCGCAGCTACGCGGTCGCCGTCCAGGCCGCGCTCCTGCTCGTCATCATTCCCGCCTTCAGCGCCTGGGTGCGGCGGGTCGAGTCGAAGCGCATCTATGCGCTCGTCAACGCATTCTTCGTCAGCCACCTCATTCTCTTCTGCGCCGCCACCCTGGCCGGCTGGCGCATCGGCTTCGCCTTCTTCGTCTGGGGGAGCCTGTTCAGCGTCATGGCCGTCACGCAGTTCTGGGTGTTCGTCACGGACCTGTTCAACGTCAACGCGGGCGAGCGCCTGTTCGGACTGATCGCGGTCGGCCTGTCGGCGGGCGCCTTCGCAGGCGCCCAGCTGGCGTCGAACCTCATCGACGCTTTCGGCGCGCACGGCCTCATGCTCGCGTCCGCGGCCTCGCTGTCGCTCGCGACGATGCTGTCGCTGCGTGCCCGCGCGGCCGTGCCGGAACCGGCCCGCTGCGACGCGCGGACGATGCCGGCGCGCGGCCACTGGCTCGGCGGGTTCGCCGTGATCGCGCGCAGCCGCTACCTGGTCGCGATCGCCGCCCTCGTCGTCCTGCTCAACTGGGTGACCTCGGCCGGCGACTACGTGCTGACGAGCTGGCTCGTCGACATCGCGGCGCGCGTGGCGCCGGGCGAGGAGTCCGGCTACATCGGGCACTTCATGGGCCGCTACTGCGCCGCGGTGACCGCGGTCGGCTTCCTGGTCCAGCTGCTGCTGGTGTCGCGCATCATCCAGTTCGCCGGGCTCGCCCGCGCGCTGCTCGTGACGCCGCTCGCGTTCGTCGCCGGGTACCTGGCGGTCGGCATCGTCCCGGCGTTCATGCTCCTGCAGGCCGTGCTGGTGCTGCAGCGCAGCTTCGACTACTCGCTGCTCAACACGACGCGAAACGCCCTCATGCTGCCGATGGAGCGCGAGGCCAAGTACCAGGCGAAGACGGCCATCGACACCTTCTTCTTCCGTGCCGGCGACCTGCTCGCCTCCGGCTCGGTCTTCATCGGCACGCGGGTCTTCGACGAGGCGCGGACGCAGTTCATCTGGCTGATCGTCGTGCTGAGCCTCACCATGCTGCTGGTCGCCTGGCTGGTTTCCCGCGAGTACGCCCGGCGCGGCGCGCTCGCGGCCGCCTGAGGGGTATCATGCAGAGGTCACCGGGGCGGGGAGCAGATGACGACACGCGCGGGCCGGATGATGCTGCAGGGCAGCCCGCTGTTCCGCGGACTCCCGCCCGCGACCCTTGACCGCATCGCCGCGCTCGCGGCGCAGCGCAGCTACCGGCGCGGCGAGATCGTGTTCGCGGCCGGCGATGCCGGCGACGCGTTGTACGGCGTCGTGAGCGGACGGATCCGCATCAGCACGGGAAACGCGGACGGCCGCGAGATCTTCCTCAACATCATGGAGCCGGGGGACAGCTTCGGCGAGATCGCGCTGCTCGACGGCGGCACGCGCACGGCCACGGCGACCGCGATCGAGGCCTCGGAACTGGTTTCCGTCCGGCGCGAACACCTGTTCGGCCTCCTGGAAAAGGAGCCGCGGACGGCCGTCGAGCTGCTCCGCCTCTGCGGCGAGCGACTGCGCTGGACCAGCGGCCTGCTCGAGGACGCGGCGCTCCTCGACGCGCCAGCGCGCCTCGCAAAGCGCCTGCTCTCGCTGTGCGAGCTGCACGGCGAAGACGCCGCCGGGGGCCGCGCTGTCAGGATCTCGCAGGAGGAGCTCGCGAACTTCCTGGGCGTCACGCGCCAGGCCGTGAACGAGCAGCTCCAGGAATGGAAGGCGAAGGGCTGGGTGGCCCTCGGCCGCGGCACCGTGATCCTTCACGATGCCGCGGCGCTCAGGCGGCGGGTCAGCGCCTCTCGATGATGACGATGGGATCCTCGGCCATGGACCCCTCGATCTGCGCCGAGTAGCTGAACGAGGCGCCGTCGTCGTAGGCCTCCGAGATCGTGACCGTCCTGCTGCCGTGCGGCGGGACGTCGAAGCTCGAGACGCCCGTGCTGCAGCCGTCCAGGACGAACGGCGGCTCCGCTGCCGGAGACGAAATCGTCAGGGTCTCCGTCTCGGACGCGTTCCTGAACTTGAACGCCCCACCTTTCCTGATGCGAAGGACGCTCTTGGTCTGTCCCGACTCGACCGCGAGCTCGACGGACAGATCGACGTGGTTCGGACCCGAGGGTGTAGGCATCTTCGTTCCTTCCTTGTTGCTCAGCCTTGCTGCGGCCGCGTCCTGCCGGCTCGCGACCTCAGGATGAGATATACCAGAATAGCTGCGATGCCGGCGCCGAGCGCGAACGAGCCCGGGTCGAAGACAAACTTCGCCTTCTTCTCGATGATGACGATGGGATCTTCCGGCAGCGCGTTGCCGATCTGTGCGGTATACAGAAAGTCGTTGGGAAGGTACTTGTTGCAGACCTTGAATTCGTCCTTGCCGTAGTTGTCAGCGATCGCCTTGAACGGCTTTTCCGTTTTTCCGTCGTTTGCGCAGAGTAGCCCGGTAGTTGGCGCCTTGACCTTCAGTTTCAGCTCTCCAGTCCCCGCGGGCGCCGCATTCACAAAAATGATCTTGTCGCTTTTCGGAACCTTGTAATGCGACATCGTCTGGAATTTGCCAGGCTCGACTTCGCGAACGTCGACGTAGATCGTCAGGTCAGCCATGGTCAGTCCCCCTGAATAGTTGGATGTTGTTTCGGACCGCTTCCAGCTCCGGCGCTGACCTCAGGAACACCTCGGGATAACCCAGCTCACGCGCGCGCTTCAGGTGGATGACGGCGTCGGCCTGGTTGCCGAGCCCGAGTTCTGCCAGCGCGACGTAGTAATGGACATCGTTGTTCTTGTCCCCTTCGGCCAGGGCGGCTTCCATGCACTTTCGGGCCCGGTCCCCGTCTCCGAGCCGAGTCGCATAATACGCCGCCTGCGCCTGGTTGACGGCGTGCTTCGGGTTGATCGTCAGCTCCCCCTCCACGCGCTGCATGGCGGCGGCATAGGCCTCGCGGGCCTCGTCCGGCCGGTGGTCGAACAGGAGCGCGTCGGCCAGGTTGCCCCACAGCCGGTGGTCAGAAGGGGCTAGCTCGGTCGCCTTGGTGAACAGCTCGGCCGCCTCCCGGTACCGGCCGCGGTAGTACTGCACCATGCCGGCGTTCGAGTAGCTGCCGCGTCCCGGCGCCAGGGCGAGCGAGCGGGTGAACGCCTCGGCCGCCTTGTCAAAATCGCCGAGGTACAGGTAGGCGGCGCCCAGGTTGTTGAACGCGTTCGGATTCCCGGGCTGGAGGACCGTGGCGCGCTCGTAGGGCACGACCGCCTCGGCCGGCCTGCCTTGCGAGAACAGGAAGCTGCCGTACGCGATCTGCGCGGCGTCATAGCGCGGCTGCACCGCGATCGCGCGGCGCAGCGTCCGCTCCGCGTCCTCCGCCTTGCCGCCGGCTGCCAGCGCGTCGGCGAGGCCGATCAGCGCGTCGGGGGAGTTGGGCACGATCTCGAGCGCGCGGCGATAAGACGCTTCCGCTGCCGCGGCGTCGCCCGTCACGAGCTGCAGGCTGCCGACGGCCTCGTGCACCTCGTGTGCCGTGCTGTCGAGGGCGCGCGCCCGTGTGCAGGCTTCTTCGGCAGCCGTCACGTGCGCCGGAACGCGCTCGAGCAGGTAGCGCTCGACGCGCGCCTGGCAGAGGCCTGCCTGGGCGCGCGCGAATCCCGGCTGGATCGCGAGCGAGCGCTGGAACAGGCCTTCGGCCTCGTCCAGCGTGCGGACGCTTCGCGCCTTGCGCAGCTCCGCGAGGCCACGCAGGTAGACGTCGTAGGATTCCGCGTCGTTCGATCGGGCTGCCGCCGGCCCGCTGCCCGCCTTCACGTCGAGGACCAGCTGGAGCGCCGTGAGCACTTCGCGGCCGATGCCGTCCTCGATGGCGAACAGGTCGCCCGTGGTTTCATAGGTGTTCGACCAGCGGTTCTCGCCGCTGTCGCGCTCGACGAGGGCCGCGCTCACGCGCACGCGGTCGCCCTGGCGCCGGACGCTGCCCTCGACGACGTAGCTCGCGCCCAGCGCTTCGGCAACCTCGCGCGCGTCCACGTCGCGCCCGCGAAAGGCGAAGGCGAGGCTGCGCGCCGAGACCTTGAGGCCCGGGATCTTGCCGAGGCGGTGCGCCAGTTCCTCGGCGAGCCCGTCGCCGAGGTAGTCGTTGCTGGCGTCGCCCGTCAGGTTGCGGAACGGCAGGACCGCGATCAGGTTCGGGGCCGCGGGCGAGAGGACGTTGCCCAGCGTCCGGTTCGTGCCCGGCACCGGGATGTCCCGCCAGAAGAGTCCCGCCGCGGCCACTGCGACGAATGCGGCCGCCATCCCCGCGAGGTGCATCCAGCGGCGGGACGCGACGCGCGCGATCGCGGCGCGCGCCCGGCCGAGGGCGCCGGCGGGCGGCGGGAGCACCTCGAACACGTGCACGGGCTCCTCGATGTTCTTGACGCGGCGCGTGCCCGCGTCGGCGTAGCGCGCCGGCACCTTCAGGTGGACCTGCTCGTGGACGCTGCCCGAGACCAGGATGCCGCCCGGCCTCGCGAGCGCCTGGAGGCGCGCCGCCACGTTGACGGCATCGCCCGCGATCCCGTCCCTGCCCTCGATGACGTCACCGAGGTTCACGCCGATGCGCAGGCGCATCTGCGAGGCCGCGGGAAGCGGCGCGTTTTCCTTCGCGACCGCGTCCTGGATCGCCCGCGCGCATTCCACGGCGTGCACGGCGCTCCCGAACTCGGCCATCAGGCTGTCGCCGACGCTGCCGAACACGCGGCCGTCGTAATCGCGCACGAGCGAATCGAAGATCGCGCGCCGCGCGGCGAGCGCGGCAAGCGTGCCGGCTTCGTCGGCGCCCATCAGCCGGCTGTAGTCGACCACGTCGGCCGCGAGGATCGCGGCAATCTTGCGGCTGTCCCGGACCATGGGCGCCTCGCTGATCGGCGGTGAGTATAGCGCCGCCGGGACCGGCGGCTCAGGTGAGGCTGCGCTCCACCTTCATGACGTCCGGCATGCCGCGGATCGCCCGGATGAGCCGCGCGAGGTGCGCGCGGTCCTTCACCTGCACCTCGAACAGGATGGTCGAATGGTCCCCGTGCGAGGAGTCGACGTTCACGTGGCTGATGTTGCTCTGCTCGCCGGCGATGCGCGTCGCGATCTCGGCGAGGATGCCCATGCGGTTGGAGGTGTCGACGATGAGCCCCGCGGTGAAGGCCCGCTGCTGGTCCTTCTGCCAGACCGCCGGTATCCACTTGTCCGGCTGCTTGCCGAAGGCGGCGACGTTCGAGCAGTTGTCGCGGTGGATCACGACGCCGCGGCCGCTCGAGAGGTAGGCGACGACCGCGTCGTAGGGAATCGGGAAGCAGCAGCGCGCGTAGCTGACGACGAGGCCCTCGGTGCCGGCGATCGCGAGCGGCTGCGCCTGCGCCGCCTCGGGCCGGGTGTCGTCGGCGGGCAGGAGGCTCCGCGCCACCAGGCGGGCGAGGCGCTCGCCGAGGCCGATCTTCTCGAGCAGCTCGCTGCCGTCCCTGAGCTGCAGCGAGCGCGCCACCTCGTCGAGGCGTCCCGACGGCAGCTTCTTGACCGACAGCTCGAACTCCTCGAGCGCCTGGTTCAGCATGCGGCCGCCGAGCTCCGCGGCCTCGCCGCGCTTCAGGTTCTTGAGGTACTGGCGGATCGCCGAGCGCGCCTTCGCGGTCGCGACGAAGCTCGCCCAGGCGGGGTTCGGCTGCGCGCCCTTCGCGGTGATGATCTCGACGGTCTGGCCGTTGCGCAGCTGCGTGCGCAGCGGCACGAGCCGGCGGTCCACCTTCGCGGCGACGCAGCGCTGGCCGACGCCGGTGTGAACCGCGTAGGCGAAGTCGACGCAGGTCGCGCCGCGCGGCAGGCGCATGATGTCGCCCTTGGGCGTGAACACGTAGACCTTGTCGGGGAAGAGGTCGACCTTGACGCTCTCGACGAGCTCCTCGGCGGAGCTGTCGTGCAGGTCCATGACGCCCTGCAGCCACTCGCGCGCCCGCGCCTGCTGGGCCTCGCCGTCCTGCTCGCCGGTCTTGTACTGCCAGTGCGCGGCGATGCCGGACTCCGCCATCCGGTGCATGTCCTCGGTGCGGATCTGCACCTCGATCGGCGTGCCGTTCGGGCCGAACAGCGAGGTGTGCAGCGACTGGTAGCCGTTCACGCGCGGGATCGCGATGTAATCCTTGAACCGGCCGGGCGTCGGGCGGTAGATGCCGTGGACCAGCCCGAGCACGCGGTAGCACTCGTCGACGGTGCCGACGATGATGCGGATGCCGAACATGTCGACGACCTGCGACAGCGACAGCCGCTTGCGCCGCATCTTCACGTACACGCTGTAGAGGTGCTTCTCGCGCGCCTCGACGCGGCCCTGGATGCCCGCGTTCGCGAGCGACTTGCGGACCGACTTGACGATCTTCGGCAGGAACTCGCGCTGGTTGCCGCGGGCGCGCTTCAGCTCCCGCTCGATGACGCGGTAGCGCTGCGGGTAGAGCGTGCGGAAGCCGAGCTCCTCGAGCTCGAGCTTCACCGAGTGGATGCCGAGGCGGTTCGCGATCGGCGCGTAGATGTCGAGCGTCTCGCGCGCGACCGAGCGCCTCTTCTCCGGCGGCATCGCCGAGAGCGTCCGCATGTTGTGCGTGCGGTCGGCGAGCTTGACCATGATCACGCGGATGTCGCGCACCATGGCGAGGAGCATCTTGCGGAAGCTCTCGGCCTGGGCTTCCTTGCGGCTCTTGAACTGGATCTGGTCGAGCTTGGTGACGCCGTCGACGATCTCGGCGACTTCCTTGCCGAACTTCTGCTCGACCTCGGCCATCGAGGAGGGCGTGTCCTCGACGACGTCGTGCAGGATCGCCGCGGCGATGGTCGCGCCGTCGAGGTGCAGGTCCGCGAGGATGTCCGCGACCGCTACGGGATGGGTGATGTAGGCCTCGCCCGAACGGCGCTTCTGGCCCTTGTGGGCGGTCTCGGCGTAGTCGAAGGCCTCGCGGACCCGGTCGACCTGCTCGGGCGGGAGGTAGGCCTCGACCTTGGAGACGAGCTGGCCGATGCCGGGAGCGCGTCTTCCGCCCGGCAGGAGCCCGAGGATGGAAGACGCGTAGTTCAAGCGGCCCGCCGCTCCGGGATCAGTCCCCCAGGCCGAGCTGCGGTGCGCGGAAGTCGACGCCGAGGTCGAGCGGGTTCTCGGGGATGATCTCCTGCTCCGGCTCCGGATCCGGCTCGGACAGCAGGTCGATCGTCACCTTCCCCTCCGCGATTTCACGCAGCGCCACCACCGTGGGCTTGTCGTTCTCCCAGTCCACGCGGGCTTCGGCGCCGTTCACGAGGCGACGCGCGCGCTTGGCGGCGAGCAGGACGAGGTCGAACAGGTTGTCGACCGTGGTCAGGCAGTCTTCGACGGTGATGCGGGCCATGGAAAAGACCGTGAATTTCAGGGAATTGGACCTGAAATCATACCCTAAAACCCCGTCAGCTGCCGCTCCGTCGGGACTTCCGGCCGCGGCGCTCGTTGGCCACCCTGGGGCTCCCGGCGAAGGCGTCGAGGTCCTCCGCCCGGCGGCCCCCCATGCGGCGGTCGTCGTGGTGGTTGTAGGTGCACTGGCAGGTGTCCGGCCGGGTGCAGCCGGGCAGGGGGAGCAGAGGGGCTTCGCGCGAGAGCCAGCGCCGGTTCTTGCCGGAAATCGCGGCATTGCAGGCGCGGTCGCCCGGCTTCACCGAGACCGCATGCCAGCGCCGGTCGGCGCCCTTGGTGTCCTTGCCTGACATGCCCTGATCCTGGCCCGAAGGCAGCTAATGCTAGCGAATCCCCCCGGGAAGGGAACCGGGAGGCCGTGGGAGCGTGAATCAGGTCCCGAGGAGTTCGCGGGCGAGGGCGGCAAGCTCCGGCCGGTCCCGCCGGCTGGCTTCGCCGTGGCCGTCGAAGATCGCCTCGAGCTCCGCGACGGCCGCCTCGAAGTCGCGGTTCACGATCACGTAGTCGAACTCCTGCCAGTGCGACATCTCGACGGCCGACTCCGCGAGCCGGCGCGCGATGGCCTCCTCGCTGTCGCTGCCGCGGCCGCGGAGCCGCTTCTCCAGCTCCGCGCGCGAAGGCGGCAGGATGAAGACCTGCACCGCCTCGGGCAGGCGTTCGCGCACCTGCCTCGCGCCCTGCCAGTCGATCTCGAGGATGAGGTCGCGGCCTTCGGCGAGCGCGCCCTCGACGACCGAGCGGCGCGTGCCGTAGAGGTTGCCGAAGACGTCCGCGTGCTCGACGAACTCGCCGGCGTCGACCAGCCGCTCGAAGTCGGGCCGGCTGATGAAGTGGTAGTCGCGCCCGTCCACCTCGCCGGGGCGGGGCTTGCGCGTCGTGCAGGAGACGGAGAACCCGATGTTCGGCCGCTTCGCCATCACGGCCCGCAGGAGGCTGGTCTTGCCCGCGCCCGACGGCGCCGCGATCACGTACAGGTGGCCGCGCTTCATCAGCGGTAGCGGCTCTGCAGCCATTCCTCCGGTTTCTGGAAGTTCGCGGCCTCCTCCCGCAGCCACTGCCTGAGCGCGAGCACCATCGGGAGCTCCGCGTACGCGGCGGGGCAGACGAACCAGTACTTGAAGCGCGACGGCACGATCATCCGGCTCGCGAGCACGAGGTTGCCGTTCTCGAGGTCGTTCGCGGCGATCGACCAGCGCGCCGGCGCATAGCCGAGGCCCTCCATCACGGCCGAGATCACGCTCACCGAATCGTCGATGATCGCGGGCCCCGCCGGCCAGGGCGCGGGCGCGGCCTGCTTCTCGAAGCGCGACCACGGCTCGTCGCGCGCCTGCAGCATCGGCACGCCGTCGAACGAGTCGCGGTCGTCCAGCGAGCCGAACTTCCTGTAGAGCTTGGGCGAGGCGACGACGACCAGCCACTCGTCCATCAGGTGGTCGTACTCGAGGCCCGGCGTCGCAGCCTCGCCGAAGCGAAGCGCCGCGTGGAAGTCGCTGCGCGCGAAGTCGACGGCTTCGCGGGAGGTGTGCCAGTCGACGCGGATCTCGGGGAAGCGCGCGTGCAGGCGGTGCAGGCGCGGCGTCACCCACTTCTGCAGGAGCGAGGCGAGCGTCGAGATGTTGACGATACCGCTCGCGCGCGCCATGCGCGTCTCGCGCAGCGCCGCGACGAGCGCATCGAGCCCGGCCTGCACGCCGGGCAGGAGCTTCGCGCCCTCCGGCGTCAGGGCGACCTTGCGGCCGCTCCGGCGCAGGACGGGAATCTGCAGGTAGTCCTCGAGCGCCTTGATCTGCTGCGAGACCGCCGCCGGAGTCACGTTCAGGGCCTCAGCCGCCTCCGAAAACGAGAGGCGCGTCGCGACCGCCTCGAACACGCGGAGGGCATTCAGCGGCAGTCGTCCATAAGCCGAAGCGGGCACAAGTTTCCCTTAACCGAGATTGAGTTATTGCGTTTGTTCCGCGGGTTTCGCGGCAGCAAAGTCTATCCCGAACACGGGGCGAAAGGGCGCGGTGCCCGGTCCCCGAAAACGGAAGGAGAACTGAGATGAACGGTCGCTTGCAGGGTTTCCTCACCATCCTGGACATGCTGGCCGAAGGCCAGCGGCGCCAGGCCGAAGTCATCACGGGCCGCCGCTTCGAGGCGCCCACGGGCATCCTGCCGGTCCAGTCGGACAAGGTGGTCAAGTTTCCCTTAACCGGGCATCAGAAACCGCATTTGTTCGCCGCTCCCCGGCAGCCCAGAGTCGATACCCGGCACTGATGCCGGTTGTCGATCTGGCAAGGCCTTAAACGACAGCAACACAGGAGACACGAAGGAGACACACATGAACACGTACTCGACATTCCGCAACACGGGTTATGCGACGGTGATCGTCGCCGCGCTCGCCGGGCTCATCAGCAACTCGCTGGCGGCCGACCAGAAGATCGTGTACCAGCGCGAGCTTCCGGAACAGGCGGCCGTGGCCGTCCTCCCCGAGGTCGTCGTCACGGCCTCGAGGCTCGAGTGGTGATCCCCGGCCGCCTTTTCGGTGCCGGGCCGTAGGTTTCGTAGTTTTCGCGGAAATCGGGAACTGGCG
>DASSUY010000029.1:0-2182 GCA_035706525.1 Steroidobacteraceae bacterium | reverse complement strand
CTAGAGGGTTGATGCGTATTCGGTAGGGACCGGCTTCTTCGCGACGAAGGGCTTCCAGACAGTGTCCCCTCGAGATGGAGGCTCGAGATGACGCCCGACCTGGAAGCCCTTGTCGTTGCAGCGTATGTCTTCGCGGACGAGTATCCGGTCCCTGCGAGGCCGGGGCCGGCCGCCAGGATCGCCGACGCGGAGCTGGTTGCGCTCGCTGTCTGTCAGTCGGCGATGGGGATCAGCTCTGACCGGCAGTTCCTCGGCCTGGTCGGCTACCGGCTGCCCGGCTGGTTTCCGTATCTGCCGTCGCAGTCGCAGTACAACCGGCGTCTGCGCGGCCTGACCGGCTTGTTGACGGTCGTGCAGCAGCGGCTGGCGCGTCTGCTCGATGTCGGCGGCGCACGCCTCGCTGATGGGACATTGATCGGTGTCGCCAACTACGCCGGCTGCGCCAAGCGGAGCGAGTTCGTCGGCACTGCCGCTTACGGCTACTGCGCCGCCAAGAGCGAGTACGTCTGGGGCGTCAGGCTGGTGCTGCGCGCCGACCGGCGCGGGCTGCCACTCGCCTACACCTGGGTGCCCGCCAACGAGCACGAGTACGAGCCGCTGCTCGACCTCGTCGAAGCCGGCGAAACGGTGATCGCCGACAAGGGCCTCTGGGGCCGCGCCTACAACGAGCGGATTAGCTGCAGCGAGGTCGAACTGCTCACCCCGGCACGCGAACGAACCACCGCCAACCACGCCCGCGAGCACGCGCTCGCCTCAACCCGGCTCGTGATCGAGAGCGTCTTCTCGAACCTGAAAGAGCAGATGCGGCTCGAACGGCATCTCGCCAAAACACCACGCGGGCTCGCCCAGCGAATCGCGCAACGACTCCTCACGCTCACCCTCGGAATCCTGCTCAACACCCTCACCGGACGCCCCGCACGCGCCCTCGCCGCCTACGACGGCCGCTAATGCACATCAAGCCTCTAGACCGTCGCGCGAACGACGCGCGGGCGGCGCTGGACGCGCAGCGCGAGCCGCCACGTCGCGATGAGCAGGATCACCGCGGCCCCGGTCACGATGACGAGCGCCTGGGCGGCGATCGAGAACGCGACCGCGTTCGCGGTGCCGACTCCGCTGAGCGCGAGGATCGCGGCGCCCGCACCCGCCTGGGTCGCGGCGCCCGCGGGAGCGATCGGGAGAGCGGCCGAGGCCGCGGAGGCGACGAGGAACGCGAGGGCGAGGACGAACGAGCCGGGCATCGAGAGGGCGTTGAGCAGGAGGAAGACGGCGAGGCCGCGCAGGCTCCACGAGACCGGGATGAGGAGCCAGGCGGCCCAGGCCTCCTTCGTGCAGTGCGTGTGCTCGGCGAGCCAGCGGCCCACCCGGAAGCGCGTGACGAAGGGCACCCGGGCGCTCCGCGGCAGGAAGGCGACGATTCCGGCGGCGGCGATCCCGGCGGCGGCGACGACCGCGAACCCCGCGCGGGTCGTCCAGTGGCTCGACCCCGCCGCCGCGACCGACGCCATCGGCGTGAGGGCCGCGTTGTCGAGCATCCCCAGCACGAGCAGGCTGAGACCGAGGGTCCCGATCCCCGTCTTCGTGCCGGGATAGCGTTTCACGATGGCGATGCGAATCGCGTCGTCGACGCGGCCCGGCAGGGCGATCCCGCCGACGCACGCGGCGCCGCCCGCGAAGGCGAGCGCGTCGGCCGTCGGCCGCTCGCTCGCGTGGAAGAGCCGCTGCCATCCCCACGCCTTGAAGGCGTAGGCAGCGAGGAAGAGAAGCGCCGCGGCGGACACGAGCACCGGGTTGGCGTGATGGATCGGCCAGCCGCCGCCGACGAAGTGCCGGACGCTGACGAAGGCGACGCCGAGCAGGACGAGGCCGAAGCCGCCGTTCAGCCCCAGCTGAACCTTCCGGTTGGAGAGAAGCCGCATCACCGCAGTTGCAACGGTGCTATCGGCGTAGAGGCTTCGAATCTGAGTCACTCGAACGGGGCGGCCGCGGACGCGGACGGTAGCAACGTGTCGTGAGAGGGGTCTAAGCGGGTCGAGCGCCGGTCGGCTGCCGCGAGCGCCGCGGCTGCCTCCCTCGCCCGCGGGTCGCGCTCGCGGTCGGCCCACACGCTCGCCTCGCGCACGAGCTCGCGGAGCTCGGCGAGGAGCGGCGTCACGCCCGCCCCTTCGCGTTCGAGCGCCTCGAT
>DASSUY010000028.1:0-14225 GCA_035706525.1 Steroidobacteraceae bacterium | reverse complement strand
TCGTGGCCCGAAGGTGCGTGGCAGGATGGACGAAGAAGCGTCATTGCCTGCCATACTCGGTCCGGGGCCGTCCGGCCCCGCTATCGTCCGCCGCCATGAAGAAGCCGCCCCGCCCGCGCCAGCGCCCGAAGACCCACCGCGTCGTGATGCTCTGCTTCCCGGACGCCCAGGTGCTCGACATCACCGGTCCCCTCGAGGTCTTCGCGCGCACGGCCCGGTGGCTCGCCGACCACCGCGGCATTCGTCCGCCCGCCTACGTGACCGAGCTTGTGGCCTCGCGCGCCGGCCCGGTCCGCATGTCGAGCGGCCTCGAGCTGGTGGCATCGCGGCGCTATGCCTCGGTGCAGGATGCGGACACGCTCCTGGTCGCGGGCGGCATCGGCTGGGAGGCGGCCGCGAAGGACGCGGCGCTGCTCGAGTGGCTGGCCGCGCAGGCGCGGCGCGTCGAGCGGCTCGGCTCGATCTGCAACGGCGCGATGATCCTCGCGGCGGCGGGCCTGCTCGAGGGCCGCGAGGTGACGACGCACTGGGGGTACCTCGACCGGCTCGCGAAGCTCGCGCCTCGCGCGCGCATCGACCGGGACGCGCTCTACGTGCGGTCGGGGAACATCTATACCTCCGCGGGCGTGACGGCAGGCATGGACCTCGCGCTCGCGCTCGTCGAGCAGGACCACGGCAAGGCTGTCGCGCTCGCCGTGGCGCAGGAGCTCGTGCTGTTCCTGAAGCGGCCGGGGGGCCAGTCGCAGTTCAGCCGCCACCTGGAGGCGCAGCGCCGGGACGACCTCTTCGGCGAGCTGGAGCTCTGGATGCTGGAGCATCCGGCGGAGGACCTGTCGGTGGCGCGGCTCGCGCGGCGCATGAGCATGAGCCCGCGCCATTTCGCGCGGCTCTTTGCCGAGCGGCTTGGCTCGAGCCCCGGGGCCTACGTGCGGCGGCTGCGCGTCGAGCGCGCCCGGCGCCGGATCGAGGAGGGCGCCTTGCGACTCAAGCAGGTGGCCCGCGACTGCGGCTTCGCCGACGAGCAAGCGCTGCGCCGGAGCTTCCAGAACCTCGTCGGCATCACGCCCGCGGAGTACCGCGCGCGGTTCTAAAGGGGACGCAAAAGGGGACGCTCACCTTTTCCCGGATCAGAGCTGACACACGAGCAGTTCCCAGGAAAAGGTGAGCGTCCCCTTTTACGCGCCCCTTTTCGTCATTCGGTGATCGGCCCGCCCGGCGAATAGATCACGTAGATCTTCGTGTACCCCTCGGTGTCCCAGACGCCGGTCCAGTCCGCCGGGATCACGACGGAATCCCCCGCGCGCACTTCGGTCACCGTGCCGTCGCTCGAGGTCAGCGTCACGCCCCCCTCGAGGAAATGCATGTACTCGTTCACGCCGTACGGCTCGTTGATCTCGTGGCGGACCTTGCCGGAACGGTACATGCCGGCGTCGAACCGGCGGTCCTTCGACAGGAACACCTCGACGTCCTCGGTCCGGTTGTCGCCCTTCGTCGAGACGACCGGCTTGTAGTCCTCGAAGACCTTTCCGGCGATCTGGTCGGCGCTCATCTTCACGGGATGGACGGGCTCCGCGCCCGAGGCGAGGGGGGCGGCGGCAAGCGCCGTGACCAGGACGGCAATCGAAGCTGTGCGCATGAACGAACTCCCAATATGTACGAAAACTACGGCCCGGCACCGCCCAAGGCCTGCACCATCCGCCAGACGGAACGGATCTGGAGGCCCTCGCGGCTCGCATAGTTTGGCCCGGAATAGCCCCACCAGTCCCAGCAACCTTTGGGGTTGAAGGGGGCGAGGCGGCTCCGCGCCGCCTGCGGGTAGAGGACGACGATCCGGTTCGCCGCGGCCCAGCGGTTGTAGCCGGCTTGCGCCGCGAACGTCCGGCCGACCTCGCCGATGCCCTGGCCGCAGCCATGGAAGGCGACGTGCAGGCGGCAGTCCTCGCCGGCTGCGCAACTCGCAGGCAGGAACAGGAAGCCGCGCGCATCCATCGACGCCGCGTCGCCGCCCTCGACATAGCGCGACTGGTCGAAGGTCATGAGCTCCCCGCCCACCGCGCCCACCGGTTCCGCGAGGTCGCCGTACAGGAACCCGAGAAGCTGCCCCGCGGCATCGAACCCGCAGTCGTTGAGCCAGGGCGCCGCGGAGGCCTCGCAGGCGCCGCCGGCGCCGGCCGTCGGGAAACCGTGCCCAGCCGCGACCTGGGTCTCGTAGCGGATCTGCTCGGGAGGCACGAACGCGCGGTAGAAGCGCACGAGCGCATCGCTCACGGCCGCGCCGACGACTTCGTCCCGGGTGCCGTGGAAAACCCAGACGCGGTCGTCGGCGAGCGCGGCCGGGTCGTCGATGACCCGCGAGAGGCCGCTCATGCGTGCGATCGACACCAGCGGCTGGACATCCGGCCCGGCCGCATCGCCCTCGAGGCACTCGTCGAGCGCGCGCGCGACGAGCCCCTGCGCGCAGAACCAGGGCCCCGCCGCGACGATGCCGGCGCCCGCCACGTCGCGCGCGTGCGCGACCTGCAGCTGCGTCGCCATGTAGCCGCCGGAGGAGATCCCGGACACGGTGAGGCTCCCGGGCTCGAGACGGAGCCGGGGCAGGCCGTCCGCGTCGCCGGTTGGCGGCCCGCCGCAGGCGGCGAGCAGGAGCAGGGCGGCGAAGGCGAGGCGCTTCATCCGTCGGACACTAGCACCCGCGCGAATGTCAGGCCGTCTTCGTGATCAGCCTGCAGACCGCGTCGATCGCCTCGCCGCGCGAAGTGGAGCGCCGCCAGGCGGCGCCGATCACGCGGCTGGGGGAGGGCGGCGCGAACGGCCGCACGGCGAGGCCGCGCGCCGCGGCAAAAGGCCCCTCCGCCGCCAGCCGCGGCAGGAGCGTCACGCCCTGGCCCGAGGCGACCATCTGCCGCAGCGTCTCGAGGCTGGTCGCGCGGAAGTCCTGCTCTTCCGTGCCGGCCTGCGCGCAGACCGCGAGCGCCTGGTCGCGCAGGCAATGGCCCTCCTCGAGCAGCAGCAGCCGGCCGTGCTCGAGGTCCTCGACGCGCACGCGCTTCCTGCCGGCGAGCGGATGCCGCTCCGGCATCGCGACGAGGAAGGGCTCCTCGAATAGCTCGCGCGTCACGAGGCCGTGCGTCTCGGCCGGCAGCGCGAGCACGGCGAGGTCGAGCTCGCCCGCGAGCGTGCGCTCGATCAGCGGCGCGGTCTGGTATTCGTGCAGCATCAGCTGGAGCTTGGGCAGGGCCTTGGCGATCCGGGGCGCGACGCGGGGCAGGAGGTAGGGCCCGAGCGTCGGGATCAGGCCGACCTTCAGCGGCCCGGCGAGCGGGTCCTGGCTCGCGCGCGCGACGACGCGGATGTCGTCGGCGTCGCGCAGGATCCGCCGCGCCCGCTCGACCACCGCTGCACCTGCGGGCGTCAGCCCGACGCGGCGCGGCCGGCGCTCCACCAGGGGGACGCCGAGCGTGCCCTCGAGCTTCCGCACCTGGGCGGACAGCGTGGGCTGGGAGACGTGGCAGCGCTCGGCCGCCCGGCCGAAATGGCGGGTGTCTGCGAGGGCCACCAGGTATTCCAGGTCACGGAGCGTCATAGATGGATTCTATCAGATTTATCATAACAATCGATTGTACAAATGGCCGCAGGCAGGGCATCCTCCCCCAGGTCCCACGTGGGACATGGAAAGACAACTGGAGGTATTTCGACATGCTGGGTATCGGCAGCAAGTTTCCTGCGTTCAAGCTGACGGGCGTCGTCTCGAACGACCCGTCGACCGCATTCAAGGAGATCGACAACTCGACCTACGCGGGAAAGTGGCTCGTCGTCTTCTTCTGGCCGAAGGACTTCACCTTCGTCTGCCCCACCGAGATCGCCGGCTTCGCCCGCCTCGAGCGCGACTTCGCGGACCGCGATGCGCAGCTGCTCGGCGCAAGCACGGACTCGGACTACGTACATCTCGCCTGGCGCGGCTCACACCAGGACCTGAAGGCATTGCCGTTCCCGATGCTGTCGGACATCAAGCGTGAGCTCTCGTCCGCGCTCGGGATCCTCGACCCCGAGGCGGGCGTCGCCCAGCGCGCGACCTACATCGTCGACCCGCAGGGCGTGATCCGCTTCGTCTACGTGACCGACCTGAACGTCGGCCGGAGCCCCGAGGAGGTCCTGCGCGTGCTCGACGGCCTGCAGACGGACGAGCTCTGTCCCTGCAACTGGCACAAGGGCGAAGAGACGCTGAAGGCGGCCTGACGATGGACGAGCTCAGGAACCGCATCCCCGACTACGCGAAGGACCTCCGGCTCAACCTGTCGTCCGTGCTGACGCCCCAGGGCTCGCCGGGGCTCACCCCGTCGCAGGTCTGGATGGTTGCGCTCGCCTCCGCGATCGCGGCCCGGAACCCTGCGCTCGTCCGGTCGATCGAGTCGACGGCGGCCGGCACGCTCGGCCCGGCGGAAGCCGACGCCGCGCGTGCCGCGGCCGCCATCATGGGCATGAACAACGTCTACTATCGATTCCTGCACCTCGTCGAGGACGAGGAGTACGCGAAGCTGCCGGCGCGGCTTCGCATGAACGTGCTCGGCAGCCCCGGCGTCGCCAAGGCGGACTTCGAGCTGCTCTCGCTCGCCGTCTCGGCCGTCAACGGCTGCGGCAAGTGCGTCGCCTCGCACGAGCGCGCGTTGCGCCAGCACGGCGTGCCGCGCGAGGCCGTCCAGTCGGCGGTCCGGATCGCTTCCGTCATCCATGCCGTGGCAGGCGTACTAGACTACGAGGACGCCCGCGCAGCCTGAACAACCCAAGAGGGGAACTCCATGAGCCAGGAAAACGCATCGACCGAAGGGAAGTGCCCTGTCCTACACGGCAAGCGGCCGCGGCGGAACCGCGACTGGTGGCCGACGACCCTCGACATCGACGGGCTGCACCGGAACTCCGAGAAGTCGGACCCGATGGGCCGCGACTTCGACTACGCGAAGGAGTTCAAGAGCCTGAACCTCAGCGCCGTGATCAAGGACCTCAGGGCCCTGATGACGGACTCGCAGGACTGGTGGCCGGCCGACTTCGGGCATTACGGCGGGTTGATGATCCGCCTCGCCTGGCACGCCGCCGGCACTTACCGCATCACGGATGGCCGCGGCGGCGCGGGCACCGGGCAGCAGCGCTTCGCGCCCCTCAACAGCTGGCCGGACAACGCGAACCTCGACAAGGCGCGCCGGCTCCTCTGGCCGATCAAGCAGAAGTACGGCCGCAAGATTTCCTGGGCGGACCTGCTCGTGCTCGCGGGCAACGTCGCGCTCGAATCGATGGGCTTCAAGACCTTCGGCTTCGCCGGCGGCCGCGCCGACGTCTGGGAGCCGGAAGAGCTCTACTGGGGTCCCGAGGGCAGCTGGCTCGGCGATGAGCGCTACAGCGGCGAGCGCCAGCTCTCGGAGCCGCTCGGCGCCGTGCAGATGGGCCTCATCTACGTGAACCCGGAAGGCCCGAACGGCGAGCCCGACCCGCGCAAGGCCGCGATCGACATCCGCGAGACCTTCCGCCGCATGGCGATGAACGACGAGGAGACCGTCGCGCTGATCGCGGGCGGCCACAGCTTCGGCAAGACGCACGGCGCGGGCGACCCCTCGCTCGTCGGGCCGGAGCCGGAGGCGGGGGCGCTCGAGGACCAGGGCCTCGGCTGGAAGAGCAAGTACAAGACCGGCGTCGGCTGCGACGCGATCACGGGCGGCCCCGAGGTCACCTGGTCGAAGACGCCGACGAAGTTCAGCAACAGCTTCTTCGAGAACCTGTTCGGCTTCGAGTACGAGCTCGAGAAGAGCCCGGCGGGCGCCAAGCAATGGGTCGCCAAGAACGCGCCGGCGATCATCCCGGACGCCTTCGACAAGAACAAGAAGCACCCGCCGCGGATGCTGACCACCGACCTGTCGCTGCGCTTCGACCCGGCCTACGAGAAGATCTCGCGCCGCTTCCTCAAGAACCCGGACCAGTTCGCGGACGCGTTCGCGCGCGCCTGGTTCAAGCTCACGCACCGCGACATGGGCCCCGTCGCGCGCTACCTCGGCCCGCTCGTGCCGAAGGAGACGCTGATCTGGCAGGACCCGCTGCCGAAGGCGAGCGGCAAGCCGATCGGCTCGCCGGAAGCCATCACGCTCAGGAAGAAGATCCTCGCCTCGGGCCTCACGGTCTCCGAGCTGGTTTCGACCGCCTGGGCCTCGGCCTCGACCTACCGCAACTCCGACAAGCGCGGCGGCGCGAACGGCGCGCGCATCCGCCTCGCGCCGCAGAAGGACTGGGAGGTCAACCAACCCGCGCAGCTCGCAAAGGTGCTGAAGAAGCTGCAGGTGATCCAGGCCGACTTCAACGCGAAGTCGAAGCGCAAGGTCTCGCTCGCCGACCTGATCGTGCTCGCCGGCAACGTCGGCGTCGAGAAGGCGGCGCAGCGCGCGGGCGTCAAGGTCAAGATCCCGTTCAGCCCCGGCCGCACGGACGCGCTGCAGGAGCAGACGGACGTCGAGTCCTTCGCGCCGCTCGAGCCGCGCGCGGACGGCTTCCGCAACTACGTCTCGAAGAAGAAGGTCCAGTTCATGCAGCCGGAGGAGGCGCTCGTCGACCGCGCACAACTCCTCGGCCTGACCGCGCCGGAGATGACGGCGCTGGTCGGGGGCCTGCGCGTCCTCGGCGCCAACCACGGCGGCTCGAAGGCGGGCGTCTTCACGAAGCGCGAGGGCACGCTCTCGAACGACTGGTTCGTGAACCTGCTCGACATGGACACGCGCTGGCAGCCGGCCGGCGAGAACGCCTACGAGGGCCGCGACTGCAGGACGAATGCGCTGCGCTGGACCGCGACGCGCGTCGACCTGATCTTCGGCTCGCACTCGCAGCTTCGCGCTTACGCGGAGGTCTATGCGACCGCCGACGCGAAGGAGAAGTTCGTCCACGACTTCGCCGCGGCCTGGACGAAGGTGATGAACGCGGACCGCTTCGACCTCAGGAAGTAGGAAAGGCTCTCCCGGCGGGGGGAGCATCCCCGCCGCATCCTTGCGCCGACCTCCCCTCCGGCGCAGGATGCGGCGGTGGACTGGAAGATCGTCTTCGCGGGCGGGATCGCCTACTACCTCGCCCAGTTCCTCGTCTCGATCGTGCTCGGGCAACTGATCCACGCGCCCGACACCGGCGTGCTCGCCGAGTCCTACCGCGCGACGGCCGCGTTCTGGCGGCCGGAGCTCAGCCCGGAATCCTTCGACCCGCGGATCGTCTGGCGCCTCTGGCTTCCGTCGGGGCTCATCGGCGCTTTCCTCGCGGCGGGCGCCTTCAGCGTCATCCGTCCCGCGCTCGCGGGCCCGCCGTGGCGGCAGGGACTCAAGTTCGGCGTGATCGCGCTCGTCTTCGCGATCGTCAACGCGCTCGGATACAACGGCATTTTCAACCTGCCCGGGCGCATCTGGGTCTGGTGGATGGTCGGCGCCGCGGTCATGTACCTCGCGGCGGGGCCGGTGCTCGGCTGGGTGTCCGGGAAACTCGCGCCGCCGCGCAAGCGGCCGCTGACCCAAGGAGGCGTCGGCGATGTATGAATGGCTGAAGGTCTTCCACGTGATCGCGGTCGTGCTGTTCCTCGGCAACATCATCACGGGCGTCTACTGGCACAAGCACGCGCTGCGGACGGGCGACCCGCGCGCGATCGCGATCGCGATGCGCGGCGTCATCGGCAGCGACCGGCTCTTCACGATGCCGGGCGTCTTCGCGATCATCGCGACCGGCGTCGGCATGGCGCTCGTCACCGGCTGGCCGATCTTCGGCACGCCCTGGATCCTCTGGTCGATCGTCCTGTTCGGCGTGTCGGGCGCCGTGTTCGGGATGCGGCTCGCGCCGCTGCAGCGGCGCATGGCCGGGTTCGCGGAGGCCGCCGCCGCCAGCGGCAACTTCGACCGGGCCGCCTACGAGGCGATGTCGCGGCAGTGGGATTTCTGGGGCGCGGTCGCGACGATCGCGCCGCTGGGGGCGCTCGCGCTCATGGTGCTGAAGCCGGCGTTCTGAGCGCCGGGCGTCACTCCCGAAGGTCGAGGTAGGCCTTGAGCGCGCCGATCTCCTCGTCGGTGAAGTGCGCGAAACGCCACCGCGCAACGCTCGACATGAGCCCGGTCGCGCTGTCCGTGCCCGCGAGCGTCCGGCCCGTGCGCATGAGCGTTGCGAAGGCCTCGGCCGAATACGCCTTCGCGATCAGCAGGCTCGGCGCGCTGTCGCCCTCGTAGCCGTTGAGGTCGGGCGCGTGGCACTCGGGGCAGGCGATGCTCGCGAGGTAGCGGCCACGTTCGGCCGCGCCTTCCCGCGGGTTCGTGTCGTAGTCGGCGAGGTCGTTCACGTACGGGTACTCGCCGCGGAGGATCGCGAGGCGCGTCGACCAGGCGTATTCCGTCTTCGGCAGCACCGGCTTCTCGACGGCGGGCAGCGCGCGCACGAAGGCGATCACGTTCGCGAGGTCCTGCTCGGTGAGCTGCGCGTACATGTCCCAGGGCATGAAGTCGACCAGCGCGCCGTCGAGCTTCCGGCCGTGGCGCAGGAGGACCACGAGGTCCCGGTCGGTGTAGCGCGTCCGTGCCTCGACGACGTTCGGGCAGTGGAAGCGGTAGCGTCCCGGCTGCTCGTAGCAGCTCCGGCGGCCGGCCATATCCGCGCCGTGGCAGCCGGTGCAGCCGATGATGGCGGCGAGCCGCGCGCCTTCCGCGGCATCGCCGCCGGTGGGGACCGTGATGCCGGCCGGCACGCGCGGCAGCTGGCGGAGCTTCCAGGCGGTGCCGAAATGGAGGAAGGCGGCGATCGCGCCGAGGAGGAGTGCCGCCGCCGCGAGTGCCAGGGCGCCCGCCTTGGCGAAGCGGATGCGCCGGTGAGCCCCGATCATCGGGCGATTCTAGCGAAGCGGGTCGGCGAGCTTCCAGACGATCGTTCGGTTGTTCGCCGGCATCGGGTAGTCGGCGATGAGCGAGAAATTGGCCTTTTGCGCCAGTTTGTCGACGTCCTCGAAGTCGCGGATCCCGGAGCCCGGGTCGCGCGCGCGCAGCATCGCGTCGAAGGAGGCGTTGCTGCCGGAGGTGTGCTGGCCGGCGTAGGAGAAGGGCCCGTAGACGACGAGCGCGGTGCCGGGCTTCGAGATCGCGGGCAGCCCGGCGAAGAAGGCCTCGACCTGCGGCCAGTGCATGATGTGCAGCGTGTTGGCGGTGAAGACGCCGTCGACCTTGCGAACGTCCCAGGGCGTCTCCGTCACGTCGATCACGACCGGCGCCCGCAGGTTCTTCGGGCCTTCGGCAAAGATTCGCCTGCGCAGCCCCGGCATCGCCTCGGGAGTCTCGGAGGGCTGCCAGACGATCTCCGGCATCGCGAGCGCGAAGTGGACGGCGTGCTGGCCGGTGCCGCTTCCGATCTCGAGCACGTGGCTGTGGCCCGCGAGCACCTCGCGCAGGACCGCGAGGATCGGCTCCTTGTTGCGCTCGCAGGCTTCCGAGAACGGCAGCTGCATCCGGACAGTCTAAAGGGGACAGCCACCTTTAAAGGGGGCAGGCACCTTTAAAAGGGACGCTCGCCTTTTTGCGTTCTAAAGGTGGCAGGCACCTCTAAAGGTGGCTGTCCCCTTTAACTGAGCGCCAGCACCCAGGACAGCGCCAGGATGCCGATGGCCGCGAGCCCCGCGGCCCACTGGATGCCCGTCCGGCCCGGCGCCGGCATCGGCAGCCGCGCGCAGAGGGCCCCGATGCCGGCCCCCACGGCGAAGCCCACGAAGTGCGCGAGGATGTCGGTGTTCTCGCCGCCGGTGCCGGTGAAGGCGAGCAGGGCGACGCCCGCGAGCAGCGGCGAGGTGTTCCGGAGCCAGGGCGTCCATTCGCGCATGTGCCGGCGCCAGCCGTAGGCCGCGATCAGCCCGAGCGCGGTGAACACCGCGGTGGAGGCGCCGAGCAGGTAATGCTGCGGCGGATGCAGCAGCGCATCCACGCCGTAGGCGAGGCCGCCGCCCAGGAGGATCAGCAGCCAGGCGACGCCCGGCCCGAAGAGGCGCGCGGCCGGGTAGCCGAAGAGCGCGCCGAAGGCGAGGTTCGACAGGAGGTGCAGCACGTCGCCGTGCAACGTCAGCGCGGTGAAGACGCGCCACCATTCCCCGCGCGCGAGGAAGCCCGCATCCAGCACGCCGTCGGAGGTCCAGCCCTTGTCGAAGGCGTGCGCGAGCGCCGCGAGGGTCACGACGACCAGCACGAGCGCATAGGCGAATACGCCGTAGATCGCATGCGGATGCCGCGGCCAGCTGACGGGCGCCGGCGCAGGCCGGCGGTTCTCGCGGAGGTAGGCGCGGAGCTCATGGGAGGCGCGCGCGTGGTGCTCCGGCGCGACCCAGAGGCTGGTGCCGTTGACGGTCGTCCGGCGCTCGTAGGGGATGCCGATGGCGTCCAGCAGGAAGCAGAGATCCGCGCACTCCCGGGCGGGCATGTCGGGCGTCAGGGGAATGAGGGTCAAGGTCATCACGGGCAGGGAACCGCCAGGAGGGGGCCGGGTCTCTCTGGATGATGCCGTAACGGCAGGTATCAACTACAGTGGACCCCATGTACGCCGAAAAACGCGACACCCCGGGCGGTTACGACGAAAACCGCGGCAAGTGGATCCTGGTCGGCATCGCCGTCGTCGCGGTCGCCGTGGGCGCCTGGTACTGGTACACGCACCGCGCCGCGGAAGCGCCGGCCCCGGCGCCGGCTGCGCCGCCCGTGGCCGCCGAGCCCGCAATCAAGAACCCGATCGTCGCCCCGGACGAGATCGACCCGAACCTCTCGGCCACCGAGCAGGTCGCGACGCTCGTCGGCACGCCGCGCTTCGAGTCGATGTTCGTGCCGGACGACTTCGTGCGGCGCATCGTCGTCACGGTGGACAGCCTCGCCCGCCAGGACGTGCCGCAGCGCATGAGCCCTGCGAAGCCGGTCGGCGGCTCGTTCGTGACCGCGGGCAGCGGGGACACGGTCGTGCTGGGCGCCGCGAATTTCGCGCGCTACACGCCCTGGGTCGAGCTCGTCGATTCGCTCGATCCCGAGGCGGCGGCGGCGCTCTACAAGCGGCTGTATCCGCAGTTCCAGAAAGAATACGAGGACCTCGGGAATCCCGACGGCTACTTCAACGACCGCGTGATCGAGGTGATCGACCACCTGCTCGCGGCGCCGGAGCCGCCCGCGACGATCACGCTCGTGCGGCCGAACGTCTTCTACGAGTTCGCGGACCCGAAGCTCGAGTCGGAGTCCGCCGGGCGGAAGCTGCTGCTGCGCATGGGGCCGGGCAATGCCGCCGCCGTGAAGGCGAAGCTGCGCGAGATTCGCAGCCGGATCGCGACGCCGCAATAAAAGGGGACAGCCACCTTTAAAGGGGGCTGTCCCCTTTTATTCCGCCGCCTTCCACACCCCCTCCCGCCTCGGATCCGCTGCGCCCGTCACCGCGCCGTCAGCGCCGATGACGAGGCCGTGCAGGCCCGAGTCCTCGCCGCGGCCGGCCTTCACCGTGACGCCCCGCGCCGCCAGCGCGTCCTCGACGCCCGGCGGGAACTTGCCGACCTCGCCGAAGTAGGTGTCGCCCCGCGCGATCAGGTTCGGCAGGTCGATGGCCTGCTGCAGCGGCAGCTTCCAGGCGAGCAGCCCGACGATCGCCTTCGTGTTGTACGCGAGGATGGACGTGCCGCCCGGCGAGCCGAGCGCGGCGACCGGGGTGCCGGCCGCGTCCAGCACGATCATCGGCGCCATCGAGGACCGCGGCCGCTTGCCGCCCTCGACCGCGTTCGCGACGGGCTTGCCGTCCACGACCGGCCGGAACGAGAAATCCGAGAGCTGGTTGTTCAGCACGAACCCGCCGACCGCCCGACCTGAGCCGAACAGCGACTCGACCGTCGTCGTCATCGAGACGATGTCCCCGTCCGCGTCGCGCACGACGAAGTGCGAGGTGCCCGCGGCCTCCCGCGTCGCGTCGGCGCCGCGCTCGATGTTCGCCGGCTCGCCGGGCGGCGGCGCGGGCCCGGCCACGTCGCCGATCAACGCCGCGCGGCGCGAGATGTAGTGCGGCTCGAGGAGCCCGCGCACCGGCACGGGCACGAATTCAGGGTCCGCGACGAACCGGTCGCGGTCCGCGTACATGAGGCGGCTCGCCATCGCGAACAGGAACCAGCCCTGCGGGTCGGCCGGCCCGCGCGAGGCGATGTCGGTGCGGTCGAGGATCGCGAGCGCTTCCAGGACGACGACGCCGGACGAGGGCGGCGGCGGCACGCAGACGAGATAGACGAGGTACGGCCCGCAGAGCGGATCGGCGATGCGGGGCTGGTAGGCCTCGAAGTCCGCCGCCGCCAGCGTCCCGGGCCGCGGTTCCTCGTGCGTGCGGGCGATGATCGCATCTCGCAGCGGCGGCTCGAGCAGCGCGCGCGGCCCCTGGCTCGCGATGCGCCGGAGCGTCGCCGCGTACTGCGGGTTGCGGAACGGATCGCCGGCCTGCAAGGGAGTGCCGTCCGGGCGCGAGAAGAGCGCGCGAACGTCCGGCTCCTTCGCCTGCGGCGCCTCGCTGTTCAGGAAACGCGCGAGGCGCTTCGGAACCACGATGCCTCGCTCCGCCGCGCGGATCGCGGGCTCGAAGAGCCGCGCCCAGGGCAGGCGCCCCTGCCGCGCGTGCACCGCGCCCAGCATCGCGATCGCGCCCGGCACGCCCGTCGAGCGCCCCGACACGACCGCCTCCGCGTACGACATCGGCTCGCCGTTCGCGCGCAGGAACATGTCGGGCGGCGCGGCCTTCGGCGCCGCCTCGCGGCCGTCGAAGGCCGTCATCTTCTTCGAGGCCGCGTCGTAATAGAGCATGAACCCGCCGCCGCCGATGCCGGAGCTCTGCGGCTCGACGAGGCCGAGCATCGCCTGCACCGCGACGGCGGCGTCCGCCGCGCCGCCGCCCGCCTCGAGGATCTCGATGCCTGCATCGACGGCGTAGGGATTCGCCGCGGCGACGCCGGCCTTCGACACGGGCGCGGCCGGCGCCGCAGGCGTCGCGACGGGCGCGGGCGCGCCCTCGGCGGGAGCGGGCTGGCGCGCGGGCTCGACGGGGGTGCAGGCCGCGAACAGCAGCGCGGCCAGGAGGAGGTAGCGGTGCATGCCCGTCATTCAGCCACGTTCGGCGCGATTCGCCAACCGCTCGCGACCGCCGCGGACTCCGCCTGCGCGTCGAAGGGCTCGCCCTCGATCACCGTGTCCACGAGGCGCGCGACCGGCGCGGGCATCGACGCGGCCGCGCGCAAGTCGCCGTCCTCCGCCGGCGCGTCGGCCAGCAGCTCGAGCTTCCAGTCCGCGCGCCCGCGGCAGGCGAGGCCGGCGACGGCGGTGCCGTGGCGGAACGTGAAGCTGCGGCAGGGGCGACCGTCGCGGTGGCGGAAGGTGACGCCGATCTTGACGTTGGAGCGCGCGGGCAGGGAGGCGAGGCCGTACTCGAGGCCGTCCGCGAGCTCACCGCGGGCGACGAGTCCCTCGGGCGTCTCCTCGTAGGGCGAGCCGCCGCCGCGCGTCAGCAGCACGCCGACGAAGAGGCCGACCAACACCGAAGCCGCGATCGCGGTCCAGGCCGGAAGCTGCCAGCGCCCGAAGCCGATGTGCCGCTCGCGCGCCGCGGCGAGCTCGACCGCCTGCACGGCTTCCTCGTCGCCGGCGAGCGCGGCGAGCGCAGGCGGCAGGGGCTCGTCCAGGATGGGCTCGAAGGCCTTGCGCAGCTTTGCCGCCATCGCGCGATGCCGCTCCACCGCGCGCGCGAGGGCCGGGTCGACGGCCATCGCCGCCTCGATTTCCGCGCGCGCGACGAGGTCGAGCTCGCCGTCGGCATAGGCCATCAGCATCTCGTCGGAGAATTTCATGCGGACCCCCCGTTGCCGAGGATCGCCTGGAGCATGGCGCGGCCGCGCGCGAGGCGGCTCGTGAGCGTGCCGATCGGGATGCCGAGCGTCTCCGCCGCTTCCTTGTACGGGAGCCCCTCGAGCAGCACGAGCGCGATCGCGATGCGCTGGTCCTCCGGCAGGCGCGCGACGGCCGCCTGCACCGACAGCGCGATGTCGCGCGCGGCCGCCGAGCGGTCGCCGACCGTAGCGCCGGCCTCTTCCGGCGCGAGGACACGCTCGCGGCGGCGCCGCGCACGGACCTCGTCGACCCAGGCATTCTTCATGATCCCGAACATCCAGCTGTCGAGGCGCGAGCCCGGCCGCCACTGCGCGG
>DASSUY010000027.1:0-6607 GCA_035706525.1 Steroidobacteraceae bacterium | reverse complement strand
CTGTTCCCGATCGACTGGGAGGAGCCGTTCGGCATCGTGATGATCGAGGCGCTCGCCTGCGGCACGCCGGTCATCGCCCACCGCCGCGGCGCCGTGCCCGAGGTCATCGACCACGGCGTCACGGGCTTCGTCGTCGGGGGCGTCGCGGAGGCCGCGCGCTGCGTGCGGCAGGTCGGCGAGATCGACCGCCGCGAGTGCCGGCGCGCCTTCGAGCGGCGCTTCACGAGCGCGCGCATGGCCGCGGACTACCTGCGCCTGTACGCCCAGGCGGCGAAGGGGTTGCCGCTCGCATCGGCGGTATGACCGCGATGGAAGCCGACGAAGTCCTGCGGATCTCGGACCGCTACTACATCCTCGCGACTTCGGCGCGCATCGACGACCGGACGCGCGTCCTGAAGCACGGCGACCTGTTCGCGGTCTTCGACCGCTTCGGCGACGTGGAGAACGCAGGCAGCGGCGGGCCGGGGATCTACGGGCTCTACGAGCGCGACACGCGCCACCTCTCGCGCCTCAGGCTCCGGCTCGCGGACGGGCGCCCGCTGCTCCTCAGCTCCGCGATCAAGGACGACAACGCGCTCCTGACCGTCGACCTCATGAACCCGGACATCGCCGCCGACGGTCCGGCGATCCCGCGGGGCACGGTGCACGTGTTCCGCGCGCTCTGCCTCTGGAACGGCGCCTGCCACGAGCGGCTGCGCGTGCACAACTATTCCACGGAGCCGATCACGCTCGCGCTGGTGCTCGAGTTCGGCGCCGATTTCGCGGACATCTTCGAGGTGCGGGGCATCGACCGCGAGCGGCGGGGCCGGTGCCTGCCCTGCGAGCTCTCCGCGGATGCCGTGCGGTTCGCGTACGAGGGCCTCGACGGCCGCCTGCGCCGCACGCGCATCGCCTTCGACCCGGCACCGGCGCGGCTCGACGAGAAGCAGGCGCACTTCGAGCTTCGCCTGCCGCCGCGGTCAGAGCAGACCTTCCGGTTCTCGATCGCCTGCGAGTCCCCGCCGTCCGGCCCGGCATCGACCACGCTCCAGCCGGCGGCCTGGTACGAGAAGGCGGCGGCGGACGCCTCCGCCGCGCTCGCGCAGGCCCGCGAAGAGGAGCCGGAGATCAGGACCTCGAACGAGCAGTTCAACAACTGGATCGACCGCTCGCTCGCGGACCTGCACATGATGCGGACCGAGACGCCCTACGGACCCTACCCGTACGCCGGCGTGCCCTGGTTCAGCACGCCCTTCGGGCGGGACGGCATCGTCACCGCGCTGCAAAGCCTCTGGATGAACCCCGCGCTCGCGCGCGGCGTCCTGCGTTATCTCGCGGCCACGCAGGCGGAGGAGGAGAACGAGGAGCAGGACGCCCAGCCCGGCAAGATCCTGCACGAGGCGCGCGGCGGCGAGATGGCGGGCTCCGGGGAGGTGCCGTTCGGCCGCTACTACGGCAGCGTCGATGCGACGCCGCTCTTCGTGATGCTCGCCGGCGCCTATTTCCGGCGGACCGGCGATGCCGCGCTCATCCGTGAGCTGCGGCCCGCGATCGACCGCGCGCTGCGCTGGATCGACGACTACGGCGACCCGGATGGCGACGGCTTCATCGAGTACGAGCGCCGGTCGGCGCGGGGCCTGGTGCAGCAGGGTTGGAAGGATTCCCAGGATTCCGTGTTCCACGCCGACGGCACGCTGGCCGAGGGCCCGATCGCGCTCTGCGAGGTGCAGGGCATGGTGTACGCCGCCTGGCGCGCCGCGGCCCGCCTCGCCGTACTCGTCGGCGACGGCGAAAGGGCCGTCGGCCTCGCGGCGCGCGCCGAGCAGCTGCGCTCGCGCTTCGAGCGGTCGTTCTGGTGCGAGCGGATCGGCACGTATGCGCTCGCGCTGGACGGGCGCAAGCGCCCCTGCGAGGTGTCGACCTCCAACGCGGGGCAATGCCTCTACACGGGCATCGCGAGCCCGCGGCGGGCGGCGCGGGTCGCGGCGACCCTGCTCGACACGCCCGGCTACTCCGGCTGGGGCATCCGGACCGTCGCGGCCTCCGAGGCGCGCTACAACCCGATGTCGTACCACAACGGGTCGGTCTGGCCGCACGACAATTCGCTGATCGCCGCGGGCTTCGCGCGCTACGGGCTCCGGGCGGAGGCGCTCCGCGTCATGAACGGCATGTTCGACGCGAGCCATTTTTTCGAGCTGCACCGCCTGCCGGAGCTCTTCTGCGGCTTCGCGCGGCGCCCGGGCGAGGCCCCGGTCCAGTACCCGGTATCCTGCTCGCCGCAGGCCTGGGCGGCCGGCTCCGCCCTGCTGTTCCTGCAATCGGTGCTGAACCTGCGCGTGAACGGCGAGGAATCGCAGGTCCTGTTCTCGGACCCGGCCCTGCCCGAGTACCTCCAGGCCGTGTCCATCCGGGGACTTCGCATCCGGGACGCGTCGCTCGACGTCGTGGCGGTGCGGCAGGACGGCGGCACGGCCATCGACGTCACGCGCAAGGAAGGGAACGTCGAGGTGCGGGTGACCAAGTAGGCCGGCCGCGGCTCGGCTAAGCTTCCGCGGTGCCAGACTCGACCGCCCCCCGCTCGCGGGTCGCGACCGCCCTCGCGATCGTCTACCTCGTCTGGGGCACGAGCTTCATTGCGACCAAGGTCATGGTCACGGACGTCCCGCCGCTGGCCGCGGCGGGGCTCCGGTTCACCTGCGCCGGCCTCCTCCTGACCGCGTTCGCCTGGTGGCGCCATGGCGCGCCCCGCCTCGACCGCACGGAGCTTCGGCACGTCGCGCTCATGGCGTTCCTGTCCGTCGCCTTCAGCAACGCCTGCCACGTGGTCGCCATGCAGTACGTGCAGTCGAACACCGCGGCGCTCCTGAACGCGACGCCCGCGCTCTGGATCGCCTGGCTCGGCACCTTCGGCCCGCGCCGCAGGCCCCTCACCGGCACGCAGCAGGCCGGGCTCGCGATCGGGCTCGCGGGCGTGCTGCTGATCCTCTCGCCGAAGGGCGGCTTCCACCTCGCCGGGCTCGGCTGGCAGCTCCTCATCCTGCTCGGCTGCCTGTCGTGGTCGCTCGGCACCATCTACCACCGCAACGCCGCGGCGGTGAATCCGCCCCTCATGTTCGTCGCGATGCAGAAGTTCGCGGGCGGCCTCGGCCTCCTCGCCGTCGGCCTCGCCGCGCGCGAGCCGCTCTTGCCCGACTGGACGCCGCGCGCGGTCGCCGCCTTCCTGTTCCTGACGCTCGCGAGTTCCTGCCTCGCGTACTCCGCCTACGCCTGGCTGACCGTCCACGCCTCGCCCGTCATCGTCGGCTCCTACGGCTACGTGTGCCCGGCGATCGCGGCGCTCGCCGGCTGGCTGCTGCTCGACGAGGCGCTCGCCTGGGTCCAGCTCGCCGGCATGGCGGTCATCCTCGGCGGCATCGCGCTCGTCACCGGCTACTGGCGGCCGCTGCCGCCGCGACGCCGGACGGAGGCCCCGACGTGAAGAAGCTGCTGCTGCTCGTGATCGCGGGCGCCGCCGCGGTGTGGCTGGCGAGGCAGCCGGCCGAGGCGCCGCGCGAACGCGACGGCGAGCCCTCGGCCTTCACGGCCGGCGAGGCCGAGGACAGGATCGCCGTCGCCTTCGCGAACCGCGAGCGCGGCGTCGGCGTCGAGGGCCGGGGCACGGTCGAGAAGCTGCTCGGCGACGACAGCCTCGGCGACCGCCACCAGCGCTTCATCCTGCGCCTGCCCTCGGGGCAGACGGTCCTCGTCACGCACAACATCGACCTCGCGCCGCGCGTCGAGCCGCTCGCGGTCGGCGACACGGTCGCGTTCCGCGGCGAGTACGAATGGAACGACAAGGGCGGCATCGTCCACTGGACCCACCATGACCCGGCGGGCCGGCGTCCGGGCGGCTGGCTGAAACACGAGGGGAGGACATTCGAATGACGGGGGATGACCGGAGCGACAGGGATCACGACCCGGCGAGGCGCGAGCTGCTCCGCCAGTCGCTGGCCGTGGCGGGGGCCGCGGCCCTCGGCGCCCGCGCGGGCATCGGCTCTGCGGCCGCGGAGCGCGAGGGCTCGGACCCGCATCCGGCGCTGGACCGCCGGCTCGCTGGCATCGCCTTCGGCAGCTGCGCGGACTCGGCGAAGCCGCAGCCAGTCTGGGAGCACGTGCTCGCGCGACGCAACGACCTCTTCGTCTTCCTCGGCGACAACATCTACGGCGACTCGCGCGACATGGGCGTGCTGTCCGCGAAGTACGCCGAGCTCGCGGCCATCCCGGGATTTGCGAAGCTACGCGCCTCGACGCCGCTGCTCGCGATGTGGGACGACCACGACTACGGCGAGGACGACGCGGGCGGCGAATACCCGATGAAGGACGCCTCGCGGCGCCTGTTCCTCGACTTCTGGGGCGAGCCGGCGGATTCCCCGCGCCGCACGCGCGACGGCGTCTACGCCGCCTACCTCTTCGGCCCGCCGGGCGAGCGCGTCCAGGTGATCCTGCCGGACCTTCGCTACAACCGCACGGCGCTCGTGAAGACGCCGATCGCCAGCGAGGCCTACGAGTCCTGGGCGAAGGCGCGCGCCGACGCGGGTCTGGAGGTGCCCGGTCCCTATGCCCGGAACCCCGACCCGGCGGCGACGCTGCTCGGCGAGCGGCAATGGGCCTGGCTCGAGCGGCAGCTCGAGGTGCCCGCGGAAGTGCGGCTGTTCGCCTCCAGCCTGCAGGTGCTCGCGGACTTCACCGGCTGGGAATCCTGGGCGAACTTCGTGCGCGACCGCGACCGCCTCTTCGACACGATCCGCCGCAAGCGCGCGAACGGCGTCGTCTTCCTCTCCGGCGACATCCATTACGCGGAGCTCTCCAAGTACGCGCTGAACCTGCCCTACCCGATGTGGGAGCTGACCTCGAGCGGGCTGACGGAGGAGTGGCGCATCCCGACGCCGAACGCGAACCGCGCGAGCGAGGTCATCGCCGACGCGAACTTCGGCCACATCGACATCGACTGGAAGGGCGCCGCCACGTCGCTGCGCTGCGGCATCACCGACCACCGCGGCGCGAAACGCCTCGACTTCACGATTCCGCTCGCGGAGCTCGTCGTCCGGCCATGACGGTGCCCGTCCGCGCCGCGCTCTTCGACCTCGACGGCACGCTCGTCGACAGCGAGGTCCACACCGACGCCGCCGTCCGCGAGATCGCGGCGCGCCACGGCGTCGCCGGCTTCTCCTTGCCGCAGACGGAGACGCGCGGGCGCACCTGGGGGCACATCGCGGACGCGATGCGCGAGCGCGGCCCGATCGCGCTGGGCCGCGAGGCGCTCGCGGAGGAGCTGCTGCTCCTCTGGGACGTGCTCGCCGCCGACCCGACGCCCGTGCCCGGGGCGACGGAGGCGCTGCGCGAGGCTTCGCGCCACCTCGCGCTCGGCGTCGTGTCCTCGAGCCCGAAACCCGTGATCGACCGCTTTCTCGCGAAGCTCGGACTCGCCGAGTACATCGCGCCCGACGCGCGCATCGGCGGCGACGCCGTCGCACGCTCGAAGCCCGACCCGGAGGGCTACCTGCTCGGCGCCCGCGCGCTGAAGGCCGACCCGGCCGAGTGCCTCGTGTTCGAGGACAGCCGCGCCGGCCTCGAGGCCGCGCGCGCGGCCGGGATGCGCGCCGTGTTCATCCGCTGCTGCGCTGCGGACATTCCCGGCAACATGGCGCTCGCGACCGCCTCGATCCGGGATTTCCGGAGCCTGCCGCCGCAGTTCTGGCCGCGGATCGCCGAGGGCAGCCTCGACTTCGCCGGGCAGGCGTACGCATGAGCGGCGCCGAAACCTTCCGCCGCTACCGCATCCAGCTCTTCGTCGCGACCTGGCTGTCGTACTTCGGCTTCTACGTCGTGCGGAAGGTCTACGCCGTCGTGAAGCTCCCGCTGAAGGAGCACTTCGGCCTCGACGACCTCCAGGTCGCCTGGCCGTGGACGATCTACCTCGTCACCTACATGCTCGGCCAGTTCCTCGCAGCCGGACTCGGGCGACGCATGGACAGTCGCCGAATCCTGATCTGGGGCATGTCCGTCGCGGCGGCCTGCAACCTCGCGATCGGCGTGCTCGTCGACAGCCACATCGCGAGCCCCTTCCTCTGGATCTGCGTGACGATGGGCGTCTTCGGCGTCGCGCAGGCGACCGGCTGGCCACACAACGTCGCGCTGTTCGCGAACTGGACGCGGAAGGCCGAGCGCGGGACGCTGTTCGCGGTCTGGGGCACTTGCTACCAGTTCGGCGCCGTGTTCGGCAAAGGGCTCGCCGGTTTTCTGCTCGGCTGGCTCGGACTCGCGTGGACCTTCTACGGCTCCGGCCTCGTGCTGCTCGCGTTCACGGCGTACTTCGTGTGGCGCGCGCGCGAGCGGCCGGAGTCCGTCGGGCTTTCGCTGCCGGACGAAGCCGAGCCCGAGGATTCGCCCGCCGGGCCCGGCGCGCACGCTCGTTCCAGGGCGTTGCCCCGCGCGTTCATCGTCGCCGTCGTCGCGATGGGCCTCATCTATTTCGGGTTCAAGTTCCTTCGCTACGCGCTCGACTCCTGGTCGGCGCTGATCCTGGCCGAGCGTTTCGGCCTCTCCGCATCGGTCTCCGCCTATCTCTCCACCGCCTTCGACTGGGTCG
>DASSUY010000026.1:0-12776 GCA_035706525.1 Steroidobacteraceae bacterium | reverse complement strand
CCGTGATGCCGGTGGCGCCCCCGCCGGAGACGAAACCGACCTTCTGCAGCCCGCCGCGCTCGAGCGTGAACAGCACGTTCGCGACGTAGACGTAGGGCACGCGGCGGTGGGCGTCCACGTGGACTTCCGGCTGCGGGTCCTTCGCGTTCTCGATCGCGACGTAGTTGCGGAACGTCTGCTGGTCGACCGGCGAGCCGTTCCAGTAGATGGTGCCGTCGAACTCGACGTAGACCTTGACGACCGGCGGCGGCTCGGTCGGCGGGTTCGGGTTGTCGCGCGGCAGGTCGATCTTCACCGCGTGCGTCATCACCGGGATCGTGATGATGAAGATGATGAGCAGCACGAGCATGATGTCGACGAGCGGAATCACGTTCGGCTCGACCATCGGATCGCCGCTGTCGCCCTTGACCGAAATCGCCATGCATTCCCCCGCCGGCCCGTATGGTGGAGCCTTGCTTATCCGGTCTCGGGAGTTTGCCCGGACCCCCCGGACGGCGCAAGCCGGCAGGGGCCCCGCAGGGGGCGGTCGGTGCTATTCTTTTTGAAAAACCGGGCGGCTACTGCGTGCGGGGACGACGATGGCGACAGCAACCGGCGACATACGCAACCTGGCCCTCCTCGGGCATGCCGGAGCGGGTAAGACGCTTCTGGCAGAGGCGCTCCTGTTCGGCGCCGGCGCCATCCGGGCCAAGGGCAGCCTCGCCCGCGGCACGACCGTCTGCGACCACGACCCGCAGGCCCGGCGCCTGCAGCATTCGGTGGACGCCTCGCTCTGCTGGCTGGAGACGGGGCGCGCCCGCGTCACGCTCGTCGACACGCCCGGATACCCCGACTTCATCGGCCGCACGCTCCCGGTGCTCGAGGCGGTGGAGACGGCGGCGGTCGTCGTCAGCGCCGTGGCCGGCGTCGAGCCCATGACGCAGCGGATGATGGACGCCGCGCGCGAGCGCGGTCTCTGCCGCCTGATCGTCGTCAACAAGATCGACGCGCGGGAGGCAAAGCCCGCAGCAGTGCTCGAGGAGCTCCGCGAGCAGTTCGGCCGCGAATGCCTGCCGATCAACCTGCCGGCCGGCGGCGGGGCGAAGGTCGTCGACTGCTTCTTCCACAACGACGGCGAGGCGACTGATTTCTCCTCGGTGCGCGAGTCCCACACCCGCATCGTCGACCAGGTCGTCGAGGTCGACGACGAGCTGATGGCGACCTATCTCGAGCAGGGCGAGGAGCTCGAGCCGGAGCAGCTGCACGACCCCTTTGAAAAAGCCCTGCGCGAGGGCCACCTCGTGCCGGTCTGCTTCGTGTCCGCCGAGACAGGGGCGGGCATCCCGGAGCTGCTGGAGGCGATCGCGCGGCTCATGCCGAACCCGGCGGAGGGCAACCCGCCCCCGTTCCTGAAGGGCGAGGGAGAGGCGGCGGAGCGGGCGAAGGTCGTGCCCGAGCCGTCGCGGCACGCGATCGCGCACGTCTTCAAGCTGATCATGGACCCCTTCGTCGGCAAGCTGGGCATCTTCCGCGTGCACCAGGGCACGATCCGCGCAGGCGCGCAGCTCTTCGTCGGCGACGGCAGGAAGCCGGTCAAGATCGCACACCTGTTCCGGATGCAGGGCAAGGAGCACATCGAGGTGCCGGAGGCGGTACCCGGCGACATCTGCGCCGTCGCGAAGCTCGACGAGCTGCACTTCGACGCCGTCCTGCACGACTCGCACGACGAGGACCATTTCCACCTGAAGCCGGTGGCCTTTCCGCCGGCGATGCTGGGCGTCGCGATCGAGCCGGAGCGGCGCGGCGAGGAGCACAAGCTCGCCGAGGCGCTGCACAAGCTCACGGCCGAGGACCCCTGCGTGCGCGTGGACCACAACACGGCCCTGAACGAGACGGTGCTGTACGGCATGGGCGACCTGCACCTGCGCGTGATGACGGAGCGCATGACCGAGCGCTACGGAGTCGCGGTCCGCACGCGCCCGCCCTCGATCCCGTACCGCGAGACGATCACGCGCCCCGCCGAGGGGCACCACCGCCACAAGAAGCAGACCGGCGGCGCGGGCCAGTTCGGCGAGGTGTACCTGCGCGTCGAGCCGCTCGCGCGCGGGGCCGGCTTCGAGTTCGTGGACGACGTGGTCGGCGGCGCGATACCGAACCAGTTCATCCCCGCGGTCGAGAAGGGCGTCCGCCACGCGCTCGCGGAGGGCGCGGTCGCGGGCTTCCCGCTCCAGGACATCCGTGTCTCCGTCTACGACGGCAAGCACCACTCGGTCGACTCGAAGGAAGTCGCGTTCGTGTCGGCCGGCCGGCGCGCCTTCCTCGACGCGGTGCAGAAGGCGGCGCCGACGGTGCTCGAGCCGATCGTGCACGTCGAGATCAGCGCCCCCGGGAGCGCGATGGGCGACATCACCGCCGACCTCGCGACGCGGCGCGCGCGCATCGACGGCAACCGCGCGGGCGCGCGCGGGCGCATCGTGGTCTCGGCCTACGTGCCGCTCGCCGAGGTCACCGACTACCAGAACCGCCTGAAGGCGCTGACCGGCGGCGAGGGCAGCTTCACCCTCTCGCTTTCCCACTACGACCCGGTGCCGCCGCGGAGGCAGCAGGAACTCGCCTCGGCCTGGAAGCCTGCGGCGGGCCAGGAATGAACGCCGCCGCGCGCGCCGAGACGCGCATCATGGCCGTCTTCTGCGACTTCGAGAACGTCGCGCTCGGCGTGCGCGACGCAAAGATGGCCGCCTTCGACATCCGCAAGGTCCTCGAGCGGCTGCTGCTCAAGGGCAACATCGTGGTCAAGAAGGCCTATTGCGACTGGGACCGCTACAAGGACTTCAAGCGCGGCATGCACGAGGCCGCCTTCGAGATGATCGAGATCCCCCACGTCCGCCAGTCGGGCAAGAACTCGGCCGACATCCGCATGGTCGTCGACGCGCTCGACCTGTGCTACACGAAGGAGCACGTGGACACGTTCGTCATCGTGAGCGGGGACTCGGACTTCTCGCCGCTCGTGTCCAAGCTCCGCGAGAACAACAAGCTCGTGATCGGCTGCGGCGTGAAGAACGCGACCTCGGACCTCCTGATCAGCGGCTGCGACGAGTTCATCTATTACGACGACCTCGTCCGCGGCGAGGGCCGCGCCCGGACCGCGCGCAAGGCGCAGGTGGCGAAGTCCGCGCCCAAGGCGGAGGCGGCGGCGGGCGCGGAGGACCGGCGCCAGGAGGGCATCGAGCTCATGATGGAGACCGCCGAGGACCTCTTCGCCGAGCGCGACGCGGAGGAGAAGGTCTGGGGCTCGATGGTCAAGCAGGCCATCAAGCGGCGGAAGCCGGGCTTCAACGAGAGCTACTACGGGTTCAAGAGCTTCGGCAACCTGCTGGAGGAGGCGCGCGAGCGCAAGCTCATCGACCTCGAGTTCGACGCCAAGTCCGGCGGCTACATCATCACGCGCATCGCGGGCGGCTGACCGCGGGAGGCGGCACTACACATGAGGACATCCACGATGGCGTCTCGCTGCCTGTTCCCTGCGCTGCTCCTGGTCGCGGCCGCGGCCGCCTGCCAGGACGCGCCGCCCGTCCCGCCGAGCGGGGAGACGAAGGTCACGAAGACCACCGTCGCGAAGGGGCTCGAGCATCCCTGGGCGATCGCGTTCCTGCCGGACGGGCGCATGCTCGTCACCGAACGTCCCGGGCGCCTGCGCTACGTGACGCGCGAGGGACAGCTGTCCGAACCGATCGCCGGCGTGCCGGAGGTGTACGCCGAAGGGCAGGGCGGGCTCCTGGACGTCGCGCTCGATCCCGGCTTCGCGGAGAACTCGACGGTCTACCTGTCGTATGCGGAGCCCGGCCCCGGCGGCACGAACGGCACGGCGGTCGCCCGCGCGCGCCTCGCCGGCAATGCCCTCGAGGACCTCAGCGTCGTCTTCCGGCAGGAGCCCAAGTTCGCGAGCAAGCACCACTTCGGCTCGCGGCTCGTGTTCGCGCGGGACGGCAACCTGTTCGTCACGACCGGAGAGCGGAATTCGCAACGCGCGCTGGCGCAGGACCTGCGCACGCACATCGGCAAGGTCATCCGCATCGCGCCCGACGGCAAGGTGCCTCCGGACAATCCCTTCGTGGGGCACGCCGGCGCGCGGCCGGAGGTCTGGTCGTACGGCCATCGCAACCTCCAGGGCGCGGCGCTCGATCCGAGGACAGGGCGGCTGTGGACCACCGAGCACGGGCCGATGGGCGGCGACGAGATCAACCTGCCCGAGCCCGGGCGGAACTACGGCTGGCCGGTCATCACGTACGGCCGCGAGTACAGCGGCGCGAAGGTCGGCGAGGGCATCACCGCCAAGGCGGGCATGGAGCAGCCGGTGCACTACTGGGTGCCGTCGATCGGACCTTCCGGCATGGCGTTCCACGACGGGCGCGGCTACCCGCAGTGGAAAGGCCAGCTCTTCGTCGGCGCGCTAGCGGCCGCGCAGCTCGTGCGACTCGAGACGACGCCGGAGGGCAAGGTGACGCACGAGGAGCGCATCGCGATCGGCGCCCGCGTCCGCGACGTGCGCGAGGGGCCGGACGGCGCGCTCTACCTCGCGACCGACGAGGACGAAGGCGAGATCCTCCGCGTCGCGCCGGCGGACTGAGCCGTGGACCGGACCGAGCGCTTCTACCGCATCCGCAGCAGGCTCCTCGAAAAAGGCTCGCTGACGCGGCGGGAGATCGAGGAGGACCTCGAGATCTCGCACGCGACCTTCAAGCGCGACATCGAGTACCTCAGGGACCGGCTCAACGTGCCCGTCATCTGGTCGCGCGAGCGCCAGGCCTACGTCCTCGATCCCTCGGCCGAGCAGTCGGAGCTGCCCGGCGTCTGGTTCAGCCCGGCCGAGATTTACGCGCTGCTCGAGATCGACCACCTGCTCGGGTCGCTCGGCGGCACGCAGCTCGCGCGCCAGCTCGCGCCGCTGCGAACGCGCCTCGCCGCGCTGCTCGAGAGCGGCGACCGCGGCCACCGCGAGATCCGCCGCCGCATCCGCGTCCTCGCGCTCGGGTCGCGGCGCGTGAACCGGGACGTGTTCGAGTCGCTCTCGCTCGCGCTGCTCGGCCGGCACCGCGCCTTCATCCGGCACCTGCGCCGCGGGGACGGCGGCATCACCGAGCGAACGGTGTCGCCGCTTCGCCTCGTGCACTACCGCTACAACTGGTACCTCGACGCCTGGTGCCACGTCCGCAGGGACCTGCGCACATTCGCGGTCGACGCGATCCTGCACGCGCGCGTGACGGACGAGCCGGCGCGCGAGGTCGAGGACGCGGAGCTCGACCGCGTGCTGGGCGCGGGCTACGGCATCTTCGCCGGCGAGGAGACCCAGACCGCGGTGCTGCGCTTCACGCCCGAGGCCGCGCGCTGGGTCGCGGACGAGGTCTGGCATTCGAAGCAGGTGGGCCGCATCGAGGCCAACGGCAGCTACCTGCTCGAGCTTCCCTACAGCCGCGAGCCGGAGCTCGTGATGGACCTGCTGCGCCACGGCTCGGGCGTCGAGGTCATCGGCCCGCCCTCGCTGCGCGCCCGCGTCGCCGAGGAGCTGGCTGCGGCCGCGGCCCAGTACGCTTGAGCGCGGCGGCCGCCGGCGCCGCGGCTGCGACGGCCCGTGCGGCCCGCAAGGCAGGGCGTTGCGCGGCCCTCCGGTTCTTGCATAAGTTGGCCGGATGAACCTCGACCTGCTGCGGGGCAACCGCAACCTGCTGTTCTGGGCGTTGCACACGCTCGGCTGGTGCGCCTACGGGCTCGCCCAGTTCGTCGGCTCCGCGGTCTACGGCAAGGAGCCGGGCTACGTGCAGGTCATCGCGATCGCCTCCCTCGCCGGCATCCTGCTGTCGGCGCCGCTGCGTTGGCTGTATCGCCGGCTGTGGGCGGCCGGGCCGCGCGCAATGGTCGCGGGCTCCGTGCTCGCCTGCTGGGTGGTCGCGCTCGCCTGGCGCGCGATCACGAACACCGCTTACCTGCACATCGTGAAGCCCGAATGGGCGATGGAACACCCGCCGCAGCCGCTCGAGATCTTCGTCGGCACGCTGTCCACGATGGCGCTGATGCTGTGCTGGACGGGGCTCTACTACGGCATCAAGTTCTACGAGCGCCTGCAGCTCGAGCGCGAGGCGACGCTTCGGCAGTCCGCGCTCGCGCAGGAGGCGCAGCTCAAGATGCTGCGCTACCAGCTGAACCCGCACTTCCTGTTCAACACCCTGAACGCCATCTCGACGCTCGTCCTCGACGGGCAGAACCGCACGGCGAACCTCGCCGTCTCGCGGCTGTCCGAGTTCCTGCGTTACACCCTCGACCAGGACCCGATGAAGAAGGTCACGCTGCGCCAGGAGCTCGACGCGCTGAACCTCTACCTCGGCATCGAGAAGCTGCGCTTCGGCGACCGGCTGCGGCTCGAGTTCGACGTCGACGAGCGCGCCGAGTCCGCGCTCGTGCCTTCGCTGCTGCTGCAGCCGCTCGTCGAGAACGCCATGAAGTACGCGATCGCGCCGCGCGAGCAGGGCGGCTCGGTCACGATCATCGCCGGGCTCGAGGGCCGGCAGCTGCGCCTCGCGGTCGTGGACGACGGCCCGGGCCTGCCGCCCGCGGCTTCCGGCAACGGCCGCGGCGTCGGGCTGCGCAACACGCGCGAGCGCCTCAAGGTGCTCTACGGCGACGCTCACGGCGTCGAAGTCTCGGACGCGTCGCCCGGCCTCGCCGTCGAGATGCGACTCCCCCTCGAGGCCTGACGGGGACGGCCATGGCAAGACCCATTCGCGCCGTCATCGTGGACGACGAGCCATTGGCCCGGCGGGGCCTCGAACTCCGGCTCCGCGGGTTCCCGGACTTCGAGATCGCGGCCCAGTGCGCCAACGGCCGCGAGGCGATCGAGGCGGTCGCGCAGCACGCGCCCGACGTCATGTTCCTCGACATCGAGATGCCGGGCATCGACGGCTTCGAGGTGCTGCGGCGGATCCCGCAGGCCAGCATGCCGATGGTCGTCTTCGTGACCGCCTTCGACCGCTACGCGATCGATGCCTTCGACGCGCACGCCCTCGACTACCTGCTGAAGCCGCTCGTCGACGAGCGGCTCGAGCGCACGATGGCCCACGTGCGCGAGCAGTTCGAGCAGAGGAGCTCGGCGAAGCACCGCGAGCAGCTCGTCGCGCTGCTCGCGCGCGTGACGGGCGCCGGCCAGCTCGACGCGGAGGAGCTCGTCGCGCTCGGGATCCCGGGCAAGGCGCGGCGCTACCCCGAGGTCCTCCCGATCCGGCTCGGTCGCGAGACCGTGCGGCTGCCGGTCTCGGCCATCGAATGGGTGGACGCCGCCGGCGACTACATGTGCGTGCACGCGGAAGGGCGCACCCACGTCGTGCGCGCGACGATGAAGCAGTTCGAGGAGCAGCTCGACCCGGCCGACTTCCAGCGCATCCACCGCTCCACGATCGTGAACATCCGCCGCATCCGGAAGCTCAAGCCGCACACGAACGGGGAGTACTTCCTGACGCTCGACGGCGGGCACGAGCTCAAGCTGTCGCGCAGCTACCGGGACCGGCTCGAGCGCATACTCGGCAAGGCGTGAGCGCGATCGAGCCCATCGTCCTGTCCGTCGACCTGCCGGTGACCCCGGGCCGCGCCTTCGAGTGCTTCGCGCCGCTCCTGCCGGCCTGGTGGCCGAGCCTCACGCACTCCCTGTCCCGCACCGAGCGCACGGTCGTCCGCATCGATTGCGAGGCTGCCGGCGCGATCGGCGAGGAGGATGCCGAGGGCCGGTGGCATCGCTGGGGCGAGGTGGAGGCCTTCGAGCCGGGGCGCCGCCTGCGCTTCACCTGGCATCCCGGCCGCGAGGCCGATTCGGCGCAGTGGGTCGAGGTCGTGTTCGAGGTGCGCCCCGGGGGCACGCGCGCCACGCTGACGCACGGAGGCTGGGACGCGCTCGGCGAGATCGCGCCCATCCTCCGGCGCGAGTACGCGAGCGCGTGGCGGCAGGTGTTCGGCGAGGCCTACGCGGGCTTCGTCCGCGGCGGCCTGAAGTAGGGCTACTGCTTCAGGACCCAGTCCACGATCGTGGAATGGATGGCCTCGCCCGGCCCGTTCTGCGCCCCGGGGTGGTTCACGAAGACGACGACCGCGTAGACCTTGCCGGACCTGCCGGTGACGTAGCCCGCGATCGCGCTGACGTCCTTGAGCGTCCCGGTCTTCATGCGCACCCGGCTCGGGTCGTCGAGGTTCCTGAAGCGCTTCTGGAGCGTGCCGTCGAGCCCGCCGAGCGAGAGCGAGGTCAGGAACTCCGGCGCGAAGCGGCTCTCGTACGCCCCGACCAGCAGCTTCGCCATGCCGTCCGGCGTGATGCGCGCCTCGCGCGAGAGCCCGGAGCCGTTGCCGATGACGAGCTCGGGCAGCACGATCCCGCGGGTCTTCAGCCAGTCGACGATGGCCTGCTCGCCCGCGGCCGAGGTGGCCGGGGTGCCGCTCATCTCCGCGGCGACCGCGAGGACGAGGGACCTCGCCATCATGTTGCTCGAGTACTTGTTCGTGACGCGGACGATCTCGGAGAGCGGCTCGGACTCGTGCGTGAGCAGGAGCCGCGCCGCCGGCGGCGTCGGGGCGCGCAGCATCCCGCCGCGGAACCGGCCGCCCTGCTGGCGCCAGAGCGTCACGAACGTGCCGTAGGCGTACTGCGCGGCGTCCATGATCGCGAGCCGCTGCGTCTGCGGGCCGCAGTTCTGGGATATGCGGCCGGTCGCGACGACGCGGTCCGGCTTCTCCGGGTCGATCGCGTAGGAGACCTGGTTGTTGCCGCCGACGCAGCGGCCGCTCGCGAGCTTGACGCGGTTCTCGACCACGAGCCCCTCGGGGTAGGGCTGGATCGTCAGCTCGACGCCTTGCCCGTCGTCAGCCGGGCGGACGGTGAAATCGGAGGACTGCCAGTTCACGAGCATCGCGTCGGGCAGCACGTTGTAGGTGCGCCAGAACTTCCCGTCGAAGTCCTCGGGTCGCTCGTCCAGCGGCATGAAGCGCGACTGGTCGATGACGATGTCGCCCTCTATCGAGCGCAGGCCCGCCTGGCGCAGGTCCGCGACGAAGCGCCACCAGCGCTCGATGGTCAGCAGCGGGTCCCCGCCGCCCTGGAGGTACAGGTTTCCCTTCAGCACGCCGCGGACGATGGGCGCATCCGCAAAGGCCCGCGTCTTCCAGGCATACGCCGGGCCGAGCAGGTCGAGCGCCGCCCAGGTCGGCAGGATCTTCATGGTCGAGGCGGGCGAGCGCGGCGTCGACGGGTTCACCTGCAGGAGGTCGGCGCCGGTCGCGACATCCCGCACGACGATGCCGAGGCTCGCCTCGGGAATGTTCTCGCGCGTCAGGAACCCGCGCGTCGCGGGCGGCAGATCGTCCGCGAGCGCGCCCGCCGCCAGCGCCATCCCGAGCAGCAGGGAGGGGAACCGAAATCCCATTTGGGCCATACTAATGTGCATGGATGCAACTTGCAGGCGCCTGCGCGGTCACATCGCTGCAGCGATTCCTCACCCCGGAGCATCCATGAACACGCCCATGCGCTGGCTCGCGCCGGCCGTGCTTCTGACCCTTTTCGTCGCGTGCACCGAGCGCGCGCCGGTCGCGCAGGAAGTGCCCACCGCGCCGCCGCCGGGCGCGACGGCGAAGGCCGCGCCGCAGGCGGACTATTCCGGCACGCTGCCGGACTTCTCCGCGCTCGTCGACGCCTACGGCCCCGCGGTCGTCAACGTGACGACGGTGACGGGCGGGCGCGAAGTGCGCAGCGACGCGCCCGAGATCTCGCCCGACGACCCGTTCTACGAGTTCTTCCGCGGCTTCGGATTCGGCATCCCGCGCGGCGGGCGCACGCCGCCGATGCGCGGGGAGGGCTCCGGCTTCGTGGTGAGCGCCGACGGCTACATCCTGACGAACGCCCACGTCGTCGCCGACGCGAACGAGGTCACCGTCCGCATGACCGACCGGCGCGAATACCGCGCCAAGGTGGTCGGGATCGACCGGCGCACCGACGTCGCGGTCCTCAAGATCGACGCGAAGAACCTGCCGGTCGTGAAGGTCGGCAGGGCCGACGAGCTCCGGCCGGGGCAATGGGTCATCGCGATCGGGTCGCCGTTCGGCTTCGAGAACTCGGTGACCGCGGGCATCGTCAGCGCGACCGCCCGCTCGCTCGGGAGCCCCGACAACTACACGCCGTTCATCCAGACGGACGTGGCCGTGAACCCCGGCAACTCGGGCGGGCCGCTCTTCAACCTGAAGGGCGAGGTCGTCGGCATCAACTCGCAGATCTACAGCCGCACCGGCGGCTACCAGGGCGTGTCGTTCGCCATCCCGATCGACGTCGCGATGAACGTGAAGGACCAGCTCGTCGCCACGGGCCACGTCCGGCGCGGGCGCATCGGCGTCACGATCCAGGAGGTGAACCAGACCCTGGCCGACTCCTTCAAGCTCGCGCGGCCGCGCGGCGCGCTCGTCAGCGACGTGGAGAAGGGCGGCCCGGGCGCGGACGCCGGCCTCAAGCCCGGCGACGTGATCCTCGCGGTCGACGACAAGCCCATCGAGCGCTCGAGCGAGCTGCCGCCGCTGATCGCGGGCATGAAGCCCGGCACGCAGGCGACGCTCACGGTCTGGCGCGACCGTTCGGAGCGCAAGCTCAAGGTGAAGATCGGCGAGCTGCCCGAGCAGCAGTCGATCGCGATGCGCGACGGCGGGGACGCCTCCGACACGGGCAAGCTCGGCCTCGCCGTCCGGCCGCTGACCGGCGACGAGCGCGAGCAGCTGCGCACTTCGGGACGCATCGTCGTGGAGGACGCCGACGGCCCGGCCGCGCTCGCAGGCGTCGAGCGTGGCGACGTGATCATCATGGTGAACGGCGCGCCGGTCGGCAGCGTCGCCGAGTTCCGCAAGGCCGTGAACGCGGCGGGCTCGACGGTCGCGCTCCTGATCCAGCGCGGCGACGCGCAGATCTTCGTGCCGGTCCGGATCGACTCCTGATGCGTGGCGCGGCCGCGGCGACGATCGTCCTGCTGGTCGCCGCCGCGGCCGCCCCGTCCCGCGCCGCCGAGGGCGGGCGCAGCCCCGGCGCCTCCTTCCGCGACTGCGACGCCTGTCCCGAGATGGTCGTCGTGCCGGCCGGCATGTTCGTGATGGGCACGCCGGGCGCTCCGTCCTCGCACGGCATCGCGGCGGCCGAGTCCGGGACCACGGTGATCTCCTTCGCGAGGCCGTTCGCGATCGGGCGTCGAGAAGTGACGCGCGCGGAGTACGCGAGCTTCCTCGCGGACAGCGGGCACGAGCCCCAGGAAGGCTGCCGCGTCTGGGACGCGACGCTGTCGCGCTTCAGCGAGGACCACCGGCGCGGGTTCAAGGACCTCGCGACGCCGGCCGCCCCGTCGGACGACCTGCCGGCGAGCTGCGTGTCCTTCCAGGATGCCCAGGCCTACGTGCAGTGGCTATCGGCCAAGGCAGGCACGCGCTACCGGCTCCCGTCGGAAGCCGAGTGGGAGTACGCGGCGCGCGCCGGCAGCCGGACTTTGCGGCCCTGGGGGGACGACCCGGCGGAGGGCTGCGACTTCGCGAACACCTACGACCTCGTCGGGGCAGCCCGCTATCGCCTCGGTTGGCCGGAAGCGCCCTGCCGCGACGGTTACGCGGACCTCGCACCCGTCGGGCAGTTCGCCGCCAACGCCTTCGGCCTGCAGGACATGATCGGCAACGTGCGCGAGTGGGTGCAGGACTGCGCGACCGCGAGCTACATCGGCCGGCCGCGCGACGGGCGCGCCTGGGAGTGGATCGGCGGCTGCGGGGAGCGCGTGCAGCGCGGCGGCAGCTGGCTCACGCCGCCGGCCGAGAGCCGCAGCGGCTCCAGGGCCGCGGCGCCCGCCGGCGAGCACGCGAGCGACACGGGCTTTCGCGTCGCCGCGGACCTCGGCGCAAGGGAGCGGGAAGAGAAATGAAGGCAGCGCTTGCGGTCGCTATCCTCTGCGCATGGGCGGCGGGCGCCGGCGCGCAGGCGCCCGTGGCCGGGGCGCCGCGGGATTGCCCCGCCTGCCCGGAGCTCGCCGTCGTGCCCCCCGGCCAGTTCATGATGGGGTCGGCGCCCGATGCGCCCGAGCTCGATGCGACGAGCGGCGAGTCGCCGGCCGTGGAGCTGTCGTTCTCGCGGCCGTTCCTCGTGTCGACCCGCGAGATCACGGTCGGGGAGTTCCGCCGCTTCGTCGAGGCGACCGGCGCGAAGGCCGTGCCGGGCTGCCGCGTCTGGGCTGGCGGCCAGTGGGTCCTGGACCATGACCGCAGCTGGCGCGACCCGGGGTTCGCGGCGCCGCCGCGCGACGACGAGCCGGTCGTCTGCGTGAGCTGGGACGACGCGCGCGCGTACGCGGAGTGGCTGTCAAAGGAGAGCGGCAAGCGCTACCGCCTGCCGTCGGAGGCCGAGTGGGAATACGTCGCCCGCGGCGGCACCTCGTTCCCGCGCTACTGGGGCGAGCACGACTCGCGCGAGGACCTGGCGCTTTCGCTCGCCTGCGATTACGCGAACGTCTATGACGCGTCGGCCGTCGATGCACTGAAGCTCCCGTACCCGAATGCGCGCTGCAGCGACCGGGCGACCTGGCTCGCCCCCGGCGGCCAGTACAAGCCGAACGCCTTCGGCGTCCACGACATCATCGGCAACGCGCGCGAATGGGTCATGGACTGCTTCACCGGCAGCTACGCCGGTCGGCCGCAGGACGCCCGCGCCTGGACCTGGCAGGGCGGCTGCGAGCTGAAGGGCGTCCGGGGCGGCTCCT
>DASSUY010000025.1:0-8694 GCA_035706525.1 Steroidobacteraceae bacterium | reverse complement strand
CCGCGAGAAACGAGAGGAGGCCGGCGGCCGCGGCCGCGCGCTTCGGGGTGCTCATCCGCGAACGATACCGCAGGGGCGCCTCCGCGTGCGTACAATGCGCCCCGTCGACATCCGCGCCACGGGGAGGGACGCGATGCGCCTGCTCTCGATGCTCATGCCACAGGAGCGCAAGTTCTTCGCGCTCTTCAACCGGCACGCTTCGCTGGTCGTCGAGGGCGCCGCGGCGCTCGTCGAGATGCTGGACGGCTACTCCGACGGCGCCCGGCGCGACGAGTACGTCGCGAAGATCCAGAAGATCGAGCACAACGCCGACGAGGTCACGCACGAGACCGTCGCGCTGATGCACAACACCTTCGTCACGCCCTTCGACCGCGACCAGATCAACAAGCTGATCCAGCGCATGGACGACATCCTGGACCTGATCCAGGACACCGCCGAGTCGCTCGCCCTCTACGACGTGAACGTGCTGACCGCGGAGGTGCGCCACCTCGCGAACCTGATGCAGCTATCCTGCCAGAAGGTCCACGACGCGGTGATCCAGCTCTCGTCGATGGACAACGGCAAGGCGATCCTGCGGATCTGCCAGGAGATCGACGCGCTCGAGTCCGACGCCGACCGCGTGATGCGCTCGGCCATCTCGCGGCTGTTCCGCGAGGAGAAGGACGTGCGCCAGCTGGTCAAGCTGAAGGCCGTCTACGAGCTCGTCGAGCTCGCGACCGACAAGTGCCTGGACGTCGCGCTCGTGATCGAGGGCGTTGTGCTCGAGAACGGCTGAGGCGCGCGGCATGGATTTCGGGGCCTTCTCCACGACGATCCTGCTGCTGATCGCCGTGGCGCTCGTCTTCGACTTCATGAACGGCTTCCACGACGCGGCGAACTCCATCGCCACGGTCGTCTCGACCGGCGTGCTGAAGCCCTACCAGGCCGTGATCTGGGCGGCGTTCTTCAACTTCATCGCGATCCTGATCTTCCACCTGAAGGTCGCCGCGACCGTCGGCAAGGGCATCGTGGACCCGGCCTTCGTCGACAACCACGTGATCTTCGGCGCGCTGATCGGCGCGATCAGCTGGAACGTCATCACCTGGTACTACGGGCTGCCGTCGTCGTCCTCGCACGCGCTGATCGGCGGCATGATCGGCGCCGTGGTCTCGAAGGCGGGCACGGGCCCGCTGCTGGCCCCCGGGATCCTGAAGACCGCCGCGTTCATCGTCGTCTCGCCGGTCATCGGGCTCGTGCTGTCCGGGGCGATCATCGTCGGGCTCTCCTGGCTCCTGCGCCGGCGCACGCAGCGGCAGACCGACCGGTGGTTCCGCAGGCTGCAGCTCGTGTCGTCGGCGCTCTACAGCGTCGGCCACGGCAGCAACGACGCGCAGAAGACCATGGGCATCATCTGGCTGCTGCTGATGTCGGCCGGGCTCGCGACGCCGGCGCACCTGCCGAACTGGGTGGTCGTCTCCTGCTACGTCGCGATCGCCGTCGGCACGCTGTTCGGCGGCTGGCGCATCGTGAAGACCATGGGCCAGCGCATCACGAAGCTCCGGCCCATCGGCGGGTTCTCCGCCGAGTGCGGCGGGGCGATCGCGCTCTTCACGGCGACGACGCTCGGCATCCCGGTCTCGACCACGCACACGATCACGGGCGCCATCATCGGCGTCGGCAGCGCGCAGCGCGCGCGGGCCGTGCGCTGGGGCGTCGCGGGGAACATCGTCGCCGCCTGGGTGCTCACGATTCCGGCCTCCGCGCTCCTCGCCGCCGCCGCCTGGTGGCTCGGCTGGCAGCTGTTCGACTAGGGCAGCGGCACCAGCGCGATCATCTCCCCGACGCGCGAGCCGGTCTCGCGCCAGTCCTGGAAGAGGCTCCGGAACATGTCGTCCACGCCGGGCAGGAAGCGCGTGGCGACCCAGAGCGCCAGGACCACGAAGGCGATGCGCAGGACGCCGTCCCAGAACTCGAACGCGCGGCGCCGCGGGCCCAGCGACTCGTAGGTCGCGTGGCGCAGGGCGCGCAGCGGCGCCGTGACGAGCGCGTAGGCGCCGGCGAGCCCGAGGATCGCCACCCAGGGCGGCATGTCGAACGGCAATCCGACGCCGAAGACCTCGCCCGTCGTCAGCAGCGACGCGACGGGCACGAGGCAGGCGACGGTGAGCGCCGCGGTGAGGAGGCTCGCGATCGGCAGCACGAATCCCGCCGCAACCTGGGCGCCGTACCCGGGCTGCGGCCGGTCAAAAGGGCGCGGCTCGGCCTCCCCGGCGCCGCGCTGCTCCCGCGGCCGCCAGAACGCGCGCTCGCGGTTGCGCTGGCGCTTCTCGCGCCAGCGCTGGGTCGATTCCTTCATGCCCGCGTAGTGCTTCTTCGCCTGGTCGACGAGCTCCTGCGCGTTGAACGGCAGGCCCCGGGCCGCGGCCCGCTCCTCCGCCGTCGTCGCCTCGGGCACGACGAACATCAGCACGAGGTAGGCGAAGGCGACGAGGCCGCCGCTCAGGAACAGCAGCAGGACGAAGACGAGGCGGACGATCGTCGGGTCGACGCCGAAGTAGGCGGCGAGCCCGTTGCAGACGCCCGCGATCATCTCGCCTTCCTTCACGCGGTAGAGCCGCCTCGGGCCCGCGGGCTCGCGCGGCGGCGGCGAAGCGCCGGCGGACGCGGCCTCGCCCAGGGGACTCGGGGCGGTCTCCACCGGCCCCATCTCCGCGAGGATGCGCTTCATCTCCTCCTCGCCCAGCACGTTCTTCCCGGGGGCGAGGAGGCGCGCGCCCTTGTCGCCGATCGCCTGCTCCAGGTCGGCGAGGATCTCGCGCCAGTCCGGGTCGTCCTCGAGGAGGCGGGCCGCCTCGTCGAGGTAGCCGCGCAAGAGCTCGTAGGCCTGTTCCTCGACCTGGTACGCGCGGCCGTTGAGGTTCACGGTGATGACTTTGTTCATGGGGCTTACCGTTCCAGCTTCTGGATCGTGCGATTGATGTCGCGCCAGTAGTCGTTCAGCTCCGCGAGCTGCGCGCGGCCCCTGGCGGTGAGTCGGTAGTACTTGCGCGGCGGGCCCGAGCCGGATTCCTGCCACTCGTAGTCCACGAGGTTCTCGCGCCGCATCTTGCTGAGGAGCGGGTACAAGGTGCCCTCCTGGGTCGCGAATTCCGTGCCCTCGAGCCGGCCGAGGATGTCGGCGACATACACCTTGTCCGCGGACACGATCTTCAGCAGGACGAACTCGAGGAGTCCCTTGCGGATCGAGAGGAGCTTGGGCTCGAGCGCCATGCGTGCTTCCGGGTCTCCAATAGGTACCTTGTGATCACAAGGTACCATCTGGAGCAAAGGCGCGCAAGCGGCAGTGCAGGACCCCTTCAGCGGGCCAGGTCCAGGGGATAGATGGGCCGGCCGGCCCTGAGCGTGCAGCGCACGGCCGCGAAGTTCGCGACGTCGGCGGAAGGGTCGCCGTCCAGCACCACGAGGTCCGCGTCCTTCCCGGCCTCCACGCGCCCGCGGCGCTCCGCCTGCTTCCAGCGGGCCGCCGGCGCCGTGGTCAGCGACTCGAGGATCTGCATCGGCGAGAGCACGCGCGCCATCAGGCGGTATTCCTCCGTCGGGTCGTCGTCGTGCATGTAGCCGACGTCCGTGCCGAACAGCACCTGCCCGCCCGCCTTCGCGTACGCGCCGAGCTGGCCGACGGCGTCGGCGGTCCCGCCTTCGACGACGGCCGGCGGCAGCTGCTCGCGCTTCAGCTCGTAGGGGAAGAGCTTGAGCGTCGGGATGAGCGCCATGTCCTTCGCGCGCATCTGCTCGATGAGCGCCGGGTCCCAGGCGGTCGGGCCGTCGCCCAGCGTCGTGTGCACGAGGACGTCCACGCCCGCCTCGATCGCGAGCTTGACGCCCTCGACGTCCGTCGGGTGCGCGAGCACGGGCAGCCCCCGGCGGTGCGTCTCGTCCGCGGCCGCGAGCGCGATGTCCGCCTGCATGAAGGCGTAGCGCCCGTCGCCCTGCGGCGTCATCAGGAAGAGCTTGGTGGCGTCCGCGCCGCCGTCGAGGTTCGCCTTCACGTCCTCGAGCGCCTCCTCGACCGTCGCGGGCTGCTGCAAGCCCGCGAGGAAGTCCGGCGGCAGGTCGTTCAGGTACACGGGGATGCCGTCCCGCGGGAAGAGCGCATTGCCCGCCGTCAGGATCCGCGGTCCCGGCACCTCGCCGCGCTCGACGCGCGCGCGGAGCGCGACGGTGTTCGCGAGGCTCGAGGCCGTGTCGACGACGGTCGTGAACCCGCGGCGGTTCAGCATGTCGGCCATGGCCGCGGACAGCTCGGCCGCGGACTTGGTTTCCGCATCCGCGAACCGCGGCTCGATGAAGTGCACGTGGCTGTTCTGGAAGCCGGCGGTGACGACGCCGCCGTCGCAGGCGGGCAGCCGCTTCGCGCCGCGCGACGCGACGGCCTCCGCGCGCCCGGCCGCGACGATGCTGCCGCCGACGAAGACGACGGCCGCGTCCTCGATCGGCGGCGCGTCGGGGGCGACGTAGAGCTTCGAGGCGAGGAGCACCGTCGCCCCTTCCGGCGCCCGCTCGCCGCAGCCGGCGAGGCAGGCCACGGCGACGGCCGCGAGCCGCGCGAGCCGCGCAGGCGTCATGGCGCGCTCCTCGGGTGCGAGGACCAGTGGATGTGGACGATCTTCCAGCCCCCGGGGCCGCGGCGCAGGATCATCGTCTCGGCGGAATCCGCCGCGGCGGGCTTCCCGTTGCGCTCGTAGCGCATCAGCGAGGTCGCGGTCGCATAGGCGAGGTCGCCCACGACGGTGACCGCCGAGGCGCCCGGCAGGACTTGCGCCTTCTGAAGGAAGGCGGCGTCGGCCTTCGCATGCGAGGCGAGGTACTCCTCGCGCGAGCGCTCGGCGCCGCCCGATTCGAGCACGAGGACCTTGGGGTCCAGCAGCCCGGCGAGGGCCTCGAAGTCGCCGGCGCGCAGCGCCGTGTTGAACGCCGCGATCGCGGCGGCGACGGCCTGCTCGTCTGCCGGCGGCGGCGGCTCCGCAGGGGCTGCCCGCGGCAGGGCGAAGGCGCAGGCGAGCGACAGGACGGCCGCGTTCAACAGCTTGTTTTTCATGAGTGTGATCCTCCCGCCGCTGCGGCCCCCAATGCAACCGTGAGACAATGCGCGCATGCCGAACGAGCGCGATTTCGTCCTGCACAGCTGGTGCGTGCCGGGAGACTGGGACGCCCCCACGGTCGTCGGCGGCCGAGGCGCGAAGCTCCTGCTGGAGGGCGGGCGCGAGGTCCTCGACATGTCGAGCCTCGTCGAGTGCAGCAACCTCGGCCACCAGCACCCGAAGCTGGTCGCCGCCATCCGGGCACAGGCGGTCAAACTCGCCTTCGTGACGGCCGCCTGGGGCGCCGAGCCCCGCCGCGCGCTCGCCGAGCGCCTGCTGGAAGTATCCGGCTTCGAGGGCGGGCGCGTCTTCTTCACGCTGGGCGGGAGCGACGCCAACGAGAACGCCGTGCGCATCGCGCGGCAGGCGTCGAAGAAGGGCCGCGGACTCGTCGTCACGCGCGACCGCTCGTACCACGGCGCGACCTACATGGACATGGCGCTCTCGGGCGACGCGCGCACCGCGCACCAGGTGGACGCCGAGGCCTGGGGCGTGCGCCACGTGCCGCCGCCGTACGCCTACCGCTGTCCTTTCGGCACGACCACGCCCGACGACTGCGGCCGCCGCGCCGCCGCCGCCGTCGCCGAGACGATCGACCGCGAGGGAGCGGACCGCGTCGCCGCCGTGCTCATGGAGGTGGACGCCGGCAGCAACGGCATCGTGCCGCCCGCGACGTTCTGGCCGGAGCTTCGGCGCGTCACGCGCGAGCGCGGCGTGTACCTCGTCGCGGACGAAGTCATGAGCGGCTTCGGCCGCTGCGGCGAGTGGTTCGCCTGGCAACGCTACGGCGCCGACAACCGGCCCGACCTCATGACGGTCGCGAAGGGCCTGACGGGCGCCGCCGCGCCGCTCGGCGCCGTCGTCCTCTCGGCGGAGGTGTACGGGAAGATCGAGCGCGAGATGTTCTGGGGCGGACTCACGTATTGCGGCCACCCGCTGTCCTGCGCCGTCGGCGTCGCCGCGATCGACGCCTACCGCGACGAGAAGCTGATCGAGCGCTCGCAGACGCTGGGCGCGGAGATGTTCGCGGAGCTCACGCGGCTCGCGGCGCGGCATCCCGTCATCGGCGACGTCCGCGGCGGCCACGGCCTCTTCGCGGTCGTCGAGCTCGTCGCCGACCGCGCCACCCGGGCGCCCATCGCGCCCTGGCCCGGCCAGGCCGAGGCGATGAAGGCGCTGCTCGCCGCCGCCCGCGAGGAGGGCGTCTCCTTCGGCTCGCGCGGCAACCTCCTGATCCTCGCGCCGCCGTTCGTGATCTCCGAATCCGAGCTGGCGGGCGCCCTCGCCCTGCTCGACCGCCTGCTGACCCGTTTCTTCCCAGCGCACATGGAGCGCGCCTCATGAGTTTCCGACTGACCTACGCGACGATGTTCAACCCGCCCGAGGAGATGCACGAGCGCTTCGAGAAGGCGCTCGCGACGATGAAGGGCCGCCTCGGCGCCACGCACCCGATGTTCATCGACGGCAAGGACGTGCCGGCGGCGGCCACCGAGGAGCGCGCGAGCCCGATCGACAGCCAGCTCAAGATCGGCCGCTTCCCGAATGCGAACGAGAAGGAAGTGGATGCCGCCATCGCGGCCGCCCATCGCGCTTTCCCGGCCTGGCGCGACGCCGGGGCGAAGCGCGTCGAGCTGATGCGCAGGGTCGCGAAGATCCTCGAGGAGCGCGTGTACGAGATCGCCGCGGCGCTGACGCTCGAGGTCGGCAAGAACCGGCTGGAGGCGCTCGGCGAGGCGCAGGAGTGCGTCGACTTCTTCACCGTATACGCCGACGACTTCGAGTCGCACAAGGGCTACGAATTCGAGCTGCCGAACGATCCCTCGACCCAGTTCGTCTCGCGGAACCGCAGCGTCATGCGCCCCTACGGCGTCTGGGCCGTGATCGCGCCCTTCAACTTCCCGATCGCGCTCGCCGCGGGGCCGGTCGCCGCCGCGCTCGTGACCGGCAACACCGTGGTCCTCAAGTGCGCGACCGACACGCCCTGGGCCGGACGGCTCCTCGCCGACTGCATCCGCGACGCAGGCGTGCCGGCCGGCGTCTTCAATTACGTGAACGGCGCAGGCTCCGCGGTCGGCGAGCAGATGATCCGCGACCCGCGGACGGCGGGCGCGACCTTCACCGGCTCCGTCGCGGTCGGCCGCGCGATCATGCAGGCGATGGCCTCGGGCCCCTACCCGCGGCCCTACATCGCCGAGATGGGCGGCAAGAACCCGACGATCGTCACGGAGAACGCGGACCTCGACCGCGCCGCCGCGGGCATCGCGCGCTCGGCCTACGGCATGGGCGGCCAGAAGTGCTCCGCGCTATCGCGCCTCTACGTGCACGAGAAGGTCGCGGAACCCCTGCTCGCGAAGGTCGAGCAGGAAATCGACAGGATCAGGATCGGCGACCCGACGCTGCGCGCGACCGGGCTCGGCCCCGTGATCAACAAGCGCGCGCACGAGGCATACGCGCGCTACGTCTCCGAGCTGAAGGGGCGCGGCGCGAAGATCCGCCGCGGCGGCCGGCAGCCCTCGGAGGGCGCGTTCGCGCGCGGCTACTACGTCGAGCCCGTGCTCGCGGAGGCGGCGCCCTCCGACCCGCTCTGGAAGCACGAGATGTTCCTGCCCATCCTGATGGCGCATCGCTACCGCGACCGCGACGAGGCGATGCGGCTCGCGAACGACACCGACATGGGGCTCACCGCGGGCTTCTACGGCTCGCCCGACGAGATCCCGTGGTTCCAGGAGAACATCCAGGCGGGCGTCATCTACGCGAACCGCGGCGCGGGCGCGACCACCGGCGCCTGGCCGGGCTACCAGCCGTTCGGCGGGTGGAAAGGCTCCGGCTCCTCCGGCAAGGCGATCGCGTCGGCGTACTACCTGCCGCTGTACCTGCGCGAGCAGTCGCGGACCGTGGTCGACTGAATGCCGGCGTTCCTGCCGCTCCGGGAGGCGATCGCGACGCACGTCGCGGACGACGCCTGCCTCGCGCTCGAGGGCTTCACGCACCTCATCCCGTTCGCGGCGGGCCACGAGATCATCCGCCAGGGTCGCAAGGACCTGCACCTCGTGCGGATGACGCCGGACCTCGTCTACGACCAGCTGATCGGCGCCGGCGCGGCGCGCCGGCTCACGTTCTCCTGGGGCGGCAATCCCGGCGTCGGCTCGCTGCACCGCCTGCGCGACGCCGTCGAGAACGGCTGGCCGCGCCCGCTCGAGCTCGACGAGCACAGCCACGCGGCGATGGCCGCCGCCTACCGCGCGGGCGCCGCGCGGCTGCCGTTCGGCATGCTGCGCGGGTACATCGGCACGGAGCTGCCGTCGAAGAACCCGCGCATCAGCCACGTGCGCTGCCCCTACACGGGCGAGGAGATCGCGACGGTGCCGGCGGTCAACCCGGACGTCACGATCCTGCACGCGCAGCGCGCGGACCGCCGCGGCAACGTCGCGATCGACGGGATCGTCGGCGCCGCGCGCGAGGCCGGGCTCGCAGCCACGCGGCTGCTCGTCACCGTCGAGCAGGTCGTGGACGAGTTCCCGCCCGCGATGAACAACGTCGTCCTGCCCGCGTTCACCGTCACCGCGATCTCGGA
>DASSUY010000024.1:0-20056 GCA_035706525.1 Steroidobacteraceae bacterium | reverse complement strand
CGGCGACGAGGAGGTCGCGCGCGCGGCGCGCGCGCGCCCGCAGCGAGCGCCGCCGCGCGTCGTCGATCTCGAGCCGGCGCGGCAGCCAGCGCAGCCCCAGAAGGATCAGCACGAGCGTCACGACCTCGACCGCGATCTGCGTCAGCGAGAGGTCGGGGGCCGAGAACCAGGCGAAGGTGAGGCAGGTCACGAGCCCGGTGCCACCCACCATGATGAGGGCCGCGAGGCGGTGGAACTTCGCCTGCGTCGCCGCGCCGATCGCGCAGGCCGCGCCCACCGCCCAGAGCACGGCGAACATCGGGTCGAGCGGCGTGATCGGCATCGGACCCGGCGACCATCCGAGTCGCAGGATCGCGAGGAAGCCGGCGAGGAGCGCGGCGCCCACGATCAGGAAGAGCTGCGCCTGCAGGCGCCAGGAGAAGAGCGCGCGCGTCAGTCGGCCGGCGCCCCTGATCACCGACACGTTGACGATGTCGTAGATGCGGCTGGCGTTCAGGCGGGAGATCACGGGCGTCCGGCCCATGGTGCGTCCGCGCCGGTAGAGCCAGGCGTACAGGAGGACGCCGCCGCCGAGCGCGACGAGGCTCATGACGAGGGGTCGCGTGAGCCCGTGCCAGGCGGCGAGCGCGTAGGGTGGCACGTCGTCGCCGAGGATCGCCTGCATCGCCGTCGCGAGCACGGGCCCGATGGTGTAGCCGGGGAAGATGCCCACGAGCAGGCAGGCGAGGACCAGCACGGCCGAGGGCAGCAGCATGCCGCGCGTCGGCTCGCGCGGCTCGCGCGGCAGGTCGGTCGCCGGCGGGCCGAAGAAGACCTGGTGGATCAGCCGGAGCGCGTACGCGACGCTGAACACGCCCGCGAGCGTCGCGACGAAGGGCAGCGTCACGCCGAGCCGGTTCTGTTCCCCCGCCGCGATCGACTCGGCGAAGAACATCTCCTTCGACAGGAAGCCGTTGAGCAGCGGCACGCCCGCCATGGCGCCGGCGGCGACCATGGTGACGACGGCCGTGATCGGCATCTGGCGCCGGAGCCCGCTGAGCCGCCGGAGGTCGCGCGTGCCCGTCTCGTGGTCGACGATGCCGGCGGCCATGAACAGCGATGCCTTGAAGGTCGCGTGGTTCATCATGTGGAAGACCGCGGCGACGAGCGCGAGCCGCGTGTTCATGCCGAGCAGGAGCGTGATGAGCCCGAGGTGGCTGATCGTCGAGTACGCGAGCACGCCCTTCATGTCCTTCTGGAAGGTCGCCGACAGCGCGCCGACGAGCAGCGAGGCGCCGCCCGCGGCCGAGACGGCCCAGAACCACAGGTCCGTGCCCGAGAGCGCGGGCCAGAGCCGCGCGAGCAGGAACACCCCGGCCTTCACCATCGCGGCCGAGTGCAGGTAGGCCGAGACCGGCGTCGGCGCCGCCATCGCCTGCGGCAGCCAGAAGTGGAAGGGGAACTGGGCGCTCTTCGTGAACACGCCCGCGAGCACGAGCAGGAGCGCCGCGGGGTACCAGCGATGCGCGCGGATCGTCGCGCCGGCGTCGAGCACGGCGTCGAGGTCGTAGCTGCCTGCGATCGCGCCGAGCACGAGCACGCCGAGGAGGAGCGCGAGCCCGCCCGTCATGGTCACGACCAGCGACACGCGGGCGCCGCGGCGCGCGTCCTCGCGGTGGTACCAGTAGGCGATCAGCATGAACGAGGTGATGCTCGTCAGCTCCCAGAACACGACGAGCTGCACGAGGTTGCCGGAGAGGACGATGCCGAGCATCGCGCCCATGAAGGCGAGCAGGAACGAGAAGAAGCGCGGCACCGGGTCCGCGCTCGACATGTAGTAGCGGGCGTAGAGCACGACGAGCGCGCCCATGCCCGCGACGAGCATCGTGAAGAGCCAGGCGAAGCCGTCCATGCGCAGCGACAGCGCGAGCCCGTACTGGGGCATCCAGGGCAGCACCAGCCGCGCCACGTCGCCGTCGGCGACCGCGGGGTAGAGGCTCGCGCCGAGCAGCGCGCAGGCGAGCGCGACCAGCCCGGCAAGCCAGGACGCCGCATCCCGGGAGTGCGGGGGCAGGAACGCTGCGGCGAGGCTTCCGAGGAACGGAAGCAGGACGATCAACCCGAGAACCATCGACTGCTCAGTATCTTGCGGCTACCTCCCAATATAGCCTCAGAAACCGACGCGTCGCACGAGACTCTCGAATCGCGGATCGCCGTGCAGGTCCTGCCACTTGGGATCGACCTTCATCAGGTTCATCTTGTGGTCTCGCGCCTCGAAGCCGCGAGCGAGCCAGCTCAGCGCTTGGTCGTGCTCGCCGAGCCCCTCGAACGCGAGCGCGAGGCTGTAAGGCGAGACATAGCGCGAATTGGCGGTGGTGAGCAGTTCGTCGAGGATGGCTCGGGCCTCCGCCATCCTGCCCGATCTGGCGAGCGCATAGGCCAGGACGCCGAGCGGATGGCCGACCCGCCGGCGCGTGGAGTCGACCGCCGCCTGCGCCTCGACGATCGCTTCCGGGAACATTCTCTTGTCGATGTACGCGGTTGCGAGGAACATGCGGGAAAGCACGTGGTTCGGGTCGAGCTGGAGCGCGGCGCGGAGCTTGGTGATGGCCTCGTCCGCGCGCCCCGCGTGCACGAGGAACTGGCCGGTCAGCGCGTTGAACCGCGCGTTGAACGGCTCGAGCTCCAGCGCGCGCTCGGCCTCGCGGATCGCCTCGTCGTGTCGCCCCTGGTTCGAGCGCAGGTGCGCGAGGAACAGGTGCGCGTCGGCATCGAGGGGGTTGAGCTCGAGGGCCCGAAGGAAATGCCGCTCCGCGGCCTGGGCGTCCCAGTCGTACCAGATCGCCAGGATTCCAAGCTGCGTGTGCGCCACCGAGAGGTTCGGATCGATTTGCACGGCGCGCTCCGCCGCCCGCTTGGCCTTCGGCACCACGAGCGCGGGCTCGATGTCGGCGGCCGACGCGGTCCGGTAGGCGTCCGCGAGGCCGACGTAGGCGAGCGCGTAGTTCGGGTCGAGCGCCGTCGCTTCCTCGAGGTACCGGATCCCGGCCTGCACCTCGGGCAGGGCGACTTTCTGCACGTGGTAGCGGCCTTTCAGGTAGAGCTGGTAGGCCTGCCCGCTGGCGGTCTCGGCCGTGCCGACCCGCCGCTCGTCGGTTCCCGAGAGGCGCGACTGCAGCCGTGCCGCGATGTCGCGCGCCATGCCGCCCTGGATGGCGGCGAGGTCGGTCATCGTGCTGTCGTAGCGCTCGCCCCACAGGTGGTCGCCGTCCTTGCCCCTCGCGAGCGCGACCGCGAGCAGCAGGCGGTCGCCACGTCGCTCGATGCGCCCGTACAGCACGGCCTGCACCGAGAGTTCGGAGGCGACCTGCCTCGGGTCGGCGTCGCGGCCCTTGTAACGGAAGACCATTCCGCGCGACTTGACCGAGAGGTTCGGCAGCCTGCCGAGCGCATTGATCAGCGATTCGGTCACGCCGTCGGACAGGTATTCGAGTGCCGGGTCCCCGGTCGCATTGACGAAGGGCAGTACGGCGACGGACTCGAGGTCGGGCGACAGGAGCGTCCGCCCCAGCCACGCGGCTGCAGCTGCCAGGGCGACGACGCCGGCCGCCAGCGCGAGGCGCCGCCGCCTGGCGGGGGCCGCAGGCGGCGATTCGCCCGTCGCATGGAGCGTCCTGATCTTCTCGCCGAACTCGAGCTCCTGCCGCAGCGACTTGAGGTCCGCGAGCAACTCCGCGATCGAGGCATATCGCTCGCCCGGGGCCTTCTTCAGCGTGCGGCTGACGATGTCCTGCAGCCCGGCAGGCACGTCGCCCGTGAGCTCCGCGAGCGGCTGGGGCTCGCGCTCGAGGATCCTGGCGAGCACGTCGGTCGTTCCCCCGCCCGCGAATGGGCCCTGGCCGGTCAGCATCTCGTAGAGCAGCACGCCGCAGCTCCAGACATCGCTGCGCGCGTCCACCGCCGTGCCGCGCGCCTGCTCCGGCGACATGTAGGGCGTGGTCCCGACGATCAGCCCCGCCACGGTCGCTCGCGAATGGGAGGCGTCGGCCGCGGCGCCGGGGCCCCTGAAGTCCTGGGTCAGCTTCGCGATGCCGAAGTCGAGCACCTTCACGTAGCCGTCGGCGCGCAGCATCACGTTTTCCGGCTTGATGTCGCGATGCACGATGCCCTTGTCGTGCGCCGCGGCGAGCGCGCTGCAGACCTGGATCGCGATGTCGACCGCCTCCGGCGGGGGCAGGCGCCTCCGGTCGAGCACCTCGCGGAGGGTCTCGCCCTCTATCAGCTCGCTCGCGATGTAGTAGGTGCCGTCGGCCTCGCCGATGTCGTAAACGGTGACGATGTTCGGATGGTTGAGCGCGAGGACCGCGCGCGCCTCGCGCATGAAGCGCGCCACGTGCTGGCGGTCCCGCACGAGGCGGGGCGTCAGCACCTTCAGCGCCACGCCGCGGCCCATCCGGTCGGTGGCGGCGTAGACGTCGCCCATGCCGCCGCGCCCGATCAGCTCGCCGGCCGCGAACTGGGCGACGCTCCTGCCGCGCAGGGACTCGCGCCCGAGCAGGGCTGCGGCGACGTCCGCCGCGCTGCCCTCGATGAAACCGCCGGACGCCTCGTGCGCCGCGACGAGGGTATCCACCTCGTCGCGGAGCGCTGCGTCGTTCGCGCAGGCTTCGTCCAGGTACTCGCGGCGGCGGTGCTGGGGCATGTCGACAGCCGCCTGGAAGATGTCGTCGAGCCGGCGAAGGCGGTCTGGATCCATGGCGGGGTCAGCGCGCCGCCAGTTCCCGGAACAGCCAGGCCTTGGCGAGGCGCCAGTCCCGCTCGACCGTCGCCTCCGAGACGCCGAGCACTTCGGCGGCCTCCGGGTTGCTCATCCCGCCGAAATAGCGGAGCTCGACGACCTTGCTGCCGCGGGGATTCACCTTCTCGAGCGCGGCGAGCGCGTCGTCCAGCGCGACGAGCTCCGCGGAGCGCTCGTCCGAGATGGCGATGTCCGCGTCCAGGGTGACGCGGTGGAATTCGCCCCCGCGCTTGCCCGCGGCGCGCTGCCGGGCGTAGTCGACGAGGATGTGGCGCATCACCTGCGCGGAGACGGCGAAGAAATGCGTGCGGTCCTTCCACTGCACGGGCTGCTGGCCGACCAGCTTCAGGAAGGCTTCGTTGACGAGCGCCGTCGTCTGCAGGGTGTGTCCCCGCCTCTCGTGGTGCAGGTACCGGTGTGCGAGCCTGTGGAGCGTGTCGTGGACGAGCGGCAGCAGCCGGTTGAACGCGGACTCGTCGCCGTCACGCCATTGCTGAAGCAGACCGGTGACTTCCACAGGCGAAGCCCTCACCATCCCCCTCCGGCCCCCTATGAGGGGGTTTTCCGTCCGATTACGCTACAGCAATCGGAGGACCCGCGATGCTTCGGCCGGCGATTTGTCAAATGGGGCGTCCCCCGGGTCGAAATACTGCCACGAATGCCACGCGACCGACCGCGGCGGTCGTTGCGCGCGGCTGCGCCCCTCACGTGCGCAAGCGCTGGGGGGTTGCGGCAGCCGTACTGGTCGCCGTTCCTGCGTGGGGCCAGGGCGTCCCGCGGCTGGAAGAGGTCGAAGTCACTGCACAGCGCCGCGCGGAAAACGTCCAGCGCGCGGCGGTCGCGGTCGGCGTCCTGGCGGCGGAGGAGCTCCTCGAGGCCGGCGTCTCGAAGCCGCAGGAACTCGGCGAGCTCCTGCCATCGCTGCAGGTTGCCGCGACGGCGGCGCCGATCAGCGTCTACTACCTCCGCGCCGCCGGCAACTTCACCGGGAACGCCCTGACTGACTCCGCCGTCGCGTTCAACGTCGACGGCGTCTTCATCGGCCGGCCGCACGGGACCGCGGGCTTCTTCTACGACCTCGAGCGTATCGAGGTCCTGAAGGGACCGCAGGGCACGCTGTACGGCCGGAATGCGACGGCGGGCGCGATCAACGTGCTGCCGAAGGGCGCGGAGCTCGGCGTGACGGCCGGGGAGGCGAGCCTCGAGACGGGAAACCACGGCGCCCTGCGCGCGGACGGCGTCGCCAACGTCCCGCTGGGGGAGCGCGCGGCGCTTCGGATCGCGGGATTCCACGTGCGCCACGACGGCTACATGGATGACGGGCTCGATGACCAGGACGACATCGCGGGGCGGCTGTCGGTGCTCGTCGAGCCGGCCGATGCCGTATCGCTGCGCCTCGTCGCCGACTACTTCGACCAGCAAGGCCTCGGAACCGGTGCGTCGCCGCTCGATCTCGGGCCGTCCCATCGTCACGGCGTGTCCGGCGCCGCGGGCGGCGCCTACTACGAGACGCAATGGAACGCGATCGGCGGGCGGAATTTCGAGGCCATGCCCCGCAACCAGCGGTTGGACAACTGGTACCGCGGCGTCGCCGCGACGCTCGACTGGGCGACCGCCGGCGGGACCCTCACGATCCTGCCGGCCCGGCGCGAAAGCCACCTCGACACCCTGGGAGCCGGCATCGGCACGCAGGTGGTCACCCTGGAAGAGGACCGCCAGTCGAGCGTGGAGGCGCGTTTCGCTTCGAACCCGGGCCGCCGGCTCGACTACATCGCCGGGGCTTACTGGTTCGACGAAACCAACCGCGTGCCGCTGTTCGTACCGAACACCCAGTTCACGATGGCCGTGCAGCGGTACGACACCGGCGTCGAGAGCGCGGCGGGCTTCGGGCAGCTACGCTGGTCGATCACGGACCGCGTGCGCGCGACGGCTGGCGCGCGCTACACGCATGAGGACAAGTTCTTGCGCGGCAGCTTCGAGACCTCCGTCAGGCGCTGCGTGTCGCCGGCCGGCTGCCCCGGCAACGAGCGCATTCCGGTGACGCAGGTGACGCCGCTGCCGCACGAGTTCGACCCCTCGGACGGCGTGATCACGGTCGGCGCGCTCATCGAGTCCGACGAGAAGGCGACCTTTTCAAAATGGACCTGGAGGGCCGCGCTCGAAGCGGACCTCGACGAAGACCGGTTCCTGTATGCGAGCTACGACACCGGCTTCAAGTCGGGCGGGTTCTTCTTCTCCAACGATTCACAGGTCTTCCGCCCGGAAAATCTCGAGGCTTTCGCGGTGGGATCGAAGAACCGCCTGCAGTCCGGCCGCCTCAAGCTCGACTTCGAGCTGTTCCACTGGCGTTACGAGGACCAGCAGGTCAGCACGATCACGCAGGATTCCCAGGGCGTGACCAACCTCGCGACGCGCAATGTCGGCAACGCGACCATGGGCGGCATGGAAATGGACGCGGAATGGGCGGCCACGGAGCTGACGCGCCTGCGACTCGGGCTCCAGTACCTCGATGCGACCTACGACGATTTCAGGTACGTGACGCCGCTCGCTTCCGGCCCGCCGCTCACGGGCTGTCCCGTCACGCCGGGCGCCGCAGGGTTTGCCGTGGACTGCTCCGGCTCGCGGGCGCCTTACGCGCCCGAGTGGACGGTCAACCTCGGCGCGGAGCACGCGTTCCGGCTGGTCGGGGGCTCGGAGCTGGTCGCAGGCCTCCGGCTGCGGTACCAGTCGGAAATGCTGACGGGCCTCGATTTCCTGCCGCCCGAGTATCAGGACGGGTATGCCACGATCGGCGCCTCGCTCGCCTGGTCGAGCGCCGACGGCCGGTATTCCGTCGCCGCCTACGGCAACAACCTGACCGACGAGGCCGTCGTCGCCAACAGCTTCCCGCCGCCCTTCGGCAGCTTCGTCGTCGGCACGCTGCGGCCGCCGCGCCTCCTCGCGCTGCGCGTCACGGCGCGTTTCGGGTCGTGAGGGTTTTCGGCTCCCCATTGCGCTTAAGGATGTGACGGCGGTGCTGCGGTCGAAGCCGGGCCGCCAGCACACGATCCAACGCAACAGGGGAGAGTCCATGAAGACGAAGACACTGAATGCTTTCCAGCCGGGCCGGGCGCTCGCGACGGTGGTCGTTTCCCTCGCCGCGGGTCTCGCGGTGCCGCTGCCGGCCTCGGCCGCGGGCGCGGCCGCGAAGTCGGCCGTGGTGACTTGCAGCGCCCGGACGCTTCGCGGCGTGTACGAGTTCCGCGCGAGCGGCTACACCCTCGTCAACGGCGCTGCCGTGCCGAAAGCGATCATCGAAACGCTGGTTTTCGACGGCAAGGGCAACGTCCAGACGCCCCACGTGTCGATCAGCTTCAACGGCAACATCGTGCAGCCGCCGATGGGTGCGTCCGGCATCTACTCGGTCGACGCCAACTGCAAGGGCACGCTGACCTTCGCGGATGCGGGCACCGTGTCGTTTGACCTGCACGTCCACCCGGCCGGCAAGTCGGTCGCCATGTTGCAGACGAACGCGGGCAATGTGATGCAGGGCGAAGCGGTCCGCGTGCTTTCGCTCGGCGCCTGGGCCGGTTGAGGCCGGCCCGACGGCCGGAGGAGGGCGTTTCCGCGGAAACGCCCTTTTTCGTTTGCGCGCGGGCCCGTCCCGGCCCTTGGCCGGAACTCCTACAATCATCGCTTCGATCCTCCGATGCCGGGGTGCGCCGCATTCGGTGACCGTCGGGCTGCGCCAGGAGGTGCTCCATGGAAGCGGCGCTCGCGAGCCTCGTCGCGGTGTCGGCCCGCGTGGCCGCCGCACGCTCGCGGCTCGTGAAAGTCCGGGAACTCGCGGATTACCTGCGAACGCTCCGGCCCGGCTCGATCGCGGTCGCGGTGCACTACCTGATCGGCGAGGCGCCGCAGGGGCGCATCGGCATCGGCCCTTCGGTCGTCCGGCAGGCGGCGACGGCGCCCGCTGCCGGCGGCGCTTCCTTGTCGCTCACGGAGGTCGATCGCACGATCGGCGAGGTCGCGGCGCTCCGGGGCCGCGGCATCAACTCGCTGCGCGCCGCGGCGCTCCGGGACCTGTTCGGCCGCGCGACGGAGGCGGAGCAGGATTTCCTCGCGCGCCTCCTCCTCGGCGACCTGCGGCAGGGGGCGCTCGCCGGCGTCATGACGGACGCCATCGCCGCCGCCGCGGGGCGGCCGGTGGCCGAGGTGCGGCGCGCGGCGATGTTCTCGCCGGACCTCGGCGCCGTCGCAGCGGCGGCGCTTCAGGGCCAGGGCGAAGGGCTCGCCGCCTTTCGCCTCGAGACGCTCTCGCCGGTCGCGCCCATGCTCGCCCAGACCGCGGCGGACCCGGCGGACGCGCTCGCGCATCTCGGCGGCGAGGCCGCATTCGAGTGGAAGCTGGACGGCGCGCGCATGCAGGCGCACAAGTCCGGCGACACGGTCCGCATCTACACGCGGAACCTGAACGAAGTCGGGGCAGCGATTCCCGAGATCGTGGAGGCGGTCGCCGCGCTTCCCGCGCGCGACCTGATCCTCGACGGCGAGGCGATCGCCATGGACGCCGCGGGCCGCCCTTATCCCTTCCAGGTCACGATGCGCCGCTTCGGCCGGAAGCTCGACGTCGCGCGCCTGCGCGACGAGCTCCCGATCCGCTCGTATTTCTTCGACTGCCTGCGCCATGAGGGCGAAAGCCTCGTCGAGCGGGGGACGCGCGAGCGCCACGAAAGGCTGGTCGAAGCCGTGCCGGAGGAGCTTCGCGTCCCGCGCCTCGTGACCTTCTCCGGCACCGAGGCGCAGGCCTTCTACGAGCGCGCGCTCGCGGCCGGGCACGAGGGCGTCATGGCGAAGTCGCAGGACGCGCCGTACGAGGCGGGCAACCGGGGCGCCGGCTGGCTGAAGGTGAAGCGCGCGCACACGCTCGACCTCGTCGTGATCGGCGCGGAATGGGGCAACGGCCGCCGCACCGGCCGCCTCTCCAACCTGCACCTCGGCGCGCTCGACCCCGCGACCGGCGAGTACGTGATGCTCGGCAAGACCTTCAAGGGGCTCACGGATGCGATGCTCGCCTGGCAGACGCGCGAGCTCCTGTTGCGCGAGACGCGCCACGACAACGGCACGGTGTACGTGCGACCGGAGCTCGTCGCCGAGATCGCCTTCAGCGACCTCCAGAAGAGCCCGCGCTATCCCGGCGGGCTGGCGCTCCGGCTCGCGCGGGTCAAGCGCTACCGCGACGACAAGACCGCGGAGCACGCGGACACGATGGAGACCGTCCGGCGGATGTACGAGGCGCAGGGAGGCGGCTGACGCTCAGCCGAGGTCATTCACCGCGCGCCAGGCCTGGTCGATGGCGGCGTGCGTGTAGGCGTCGGCGCCCGCATCGGAGTTCGCGATCGCGACGTTGCCGAAGCGCTGCCGGCCCACGGTTTCCGGCGGTGGATCCATGTTCCAGTCCGCGTCCTCGAGGTCGAGGTGATCGCGGGCGTAGCCGTGCGGCCAGCGGTTGACGGTGATCGCGAGGATGTCGCGCGCCGCGTCTAAGCCGCCGGGCCGGAGCATGCCGTCGAGGATGCGGCGCACTTCGCGCTCGAAGTCCTCAAAGGCCATGCCGAGCAGCCTGCCGCGCCCGGCCCGCGCCTGCGCCGCGAGGCCCGCGTCCTCGGCGGCGGGATCGGAGAACGCCGCGAAGCCCTGCATCACGCAGGGATCCTCCGGCTTCCAGGCCGGTTGGTAGTCGCCGACGTTGATGCCGGTGACCAGGAACTGGTTCTGCAGGAAGCTGCCGGGAAGCTGCGCGCCCTTGATCCCGAGCTCCTTGAGCGCACGGCCGTCCTTGAGGAGAGTGTTCACGACGAGCATCGGCCGCTTCACGCATTTCGCGAGTGCGGCCTTCTGCGCCTCCGGCAATTCCGGCGCGAGGTAGGGGATCATCGCGTTATAGCAGGCGAGCACTGCGTGCTTCGCGGTGACGCGGAAGAGATCGCCGTCCCGCACGTAGTCGACGGCGACGCCGCCGTCGCGGTTCCCGACGCGCACGGCGGTGGAGGAGAGGCGCAGGCGCACCGGCGAGCCCGCGCGGTCGAGCTGCGCGTAGTCGACCGGCGTCGTCACGATGTCGAAGGGGTCGGCGTCCTTGCGCATGCGCGGCGCGAAGGCCGGGATCAGCGAGCGCACGACGAGCCGCGCGATCGAGCTGTTGCCGTCCGGGAACATGGCCGCCGGGCTCTCGCGCTCGCCGCTGTCCGGGTCATGCGTACCGCCGAGGCGATGCGCGCCGGGCGCCCCGGCCTGCAGGGACTCGGAGACCGAGAGGCTTCCGGCCGGCACGCCCCAGAATCCCGCGGGGCCGTTGCTGAAGACCTGCAGCACGTCCTCGGGCAGGCCGAAGCGCTCGCGCATGAAAGCCGTGTAGCTCGTTCCACGGAGAAGGGCGTGGCGCTCGGCCTCGCCCAGCCCGGCGAGGACGTCGTCCTCCGCGAGCAGGAAGGCCTCGAGCTTCGCGCGGCCGTCCGCGGAGATCGGGAACGCCGCGACGTGCCGCGCGAGCTCCTTCGCCGGCATCCCCTCGAGCCGGACGCCCGGCAGCAGGACGTCGCGGCCGTAGCGGCCGGCGTCGAAGAAGGTCGCGGGCTTCAAGTCCCCGTTCGTCCCGAGCCAGTCGAACTCGAATCCCTTCAGCAGGCGCGGGATGTCGATGCCGAATTCGTCGAGGAAGCCGCGGGCGACGTCGTCGTAGAGCGTGTACTCCATGTTGACGGTGCCGCCCCAGGCGAGGCGCATCGGGCCGCCCTGGCTGAACTCGTTGCGTTTCGCGTGCCCGCCGAAGTCGTCGTGGTTGTCGAGCAGGAGGATGCGCGCGCCGGCGCCGTGCAGCTTCCGGTAGTAATACGCGGACGCGAGGCCGCTGATGCCGGCGCCGACGACGACGAGGTCGTAGCGCTCGTCGAGCGCGCGCGGGTTCTCGAAACGCCGGTGCTCGCGCGCCAGCGCGTGCGCGACCTCGAAGCTCCCGGCATGCGAGCCGCGAAGGCCCGTCAGCGCCGGCGGGTAATAGCCGGAATCCGGTGGTGAAATCCCGAAGGCGGGCCAGGGCAGCGAGAGCCCGAGTCCCGTGAGGCCGAGGCCGTGCACGAAGTCGCGCCGCGTGATGGCGCGGCCCATGCCGAGCCGCCGGTCTTCGGAGCTCATTTCTGCTTGATCTTGTAGTCGGCCGGGACCTGGAACAGCGCGTCGTCGAGCGCTCCCGTTTCCACGGAGTCGATGACGGTCGTCGTCTCGACGGCGCCCATCTTCGACATCATCGCGGCCATCGGCCCGTCGCCCGAGGCGCGCATGACCATGTCCGTCTCGACCGGGATGCCGTTGAGCTTCGCGAACTCGGTGTACATCTGCGCCATCGCCTTCGCCTGGCCGGGCGAGCCCTGCGCCGCGCGCGGGTCCGTGAAGATCCAGCCGCGCTCGGCCGCGCCCTGGTAGAAGGCGGAGTAGTCCGCGGCCCCCGGCACGCCTTTCGCGATCCAGGAGACGCCGGTCAGGTTCATCGTGATCGGGTTGCCCGCGATCGTCGTCGGCACGACGATGTTCACGTCGTAGCCGTCCGCGGCCTGGCCGTTCACGGTCTTCGTCTGGCCGTTCGGCGTCATCGACGCCTGCACGCCGCCGACCGTCACGGCCTTCCCGATCTCCTGCGAGAACGCGCCCATGTCCCAGACCGTCGCCTCCTTCTTCTTCGGGTCGAGGATGACCATCTTCTGCGCCTCGACGTCGTAGATACTCGCGGTCGACGCCTTTCCGGACGTCGCCTCGGCACGCATCTTGAGGCCCTTGATGTAGGTGACGCTCGACGTGGTGCCGGACATGCCGAGGCCCTTGCCCGTGCTCGTGGCCTTGAGGGTGGTGTCGGCCTGCGCGGCGCCGCACAGTGCGACCGCGACGGAGATTGCGAGTGCGCGTTTCATGGCGGTGCTCCGGAAGGCGATGGCGCGGATTCTACACCCGCCCGGATTTCAGCCGGCGCGGCTGTCCGCCAGGTAGGACGCGTCGATGTCGGCGATGGAGGCCGTGCCTGCCTGGCGCATGTTGACCGCGAGCTCGGCGCGCAGGAGGTCGATCACGCGCTCGACGCCCGCCTGCCCGAAGGAGGCGAGGCCCCAGGCATAGGGGCGGCCGATGCCGACGGCATTCGCGCCGAGCGCGAGCGCCTTGAAGACGTCGGAGCCGCGCCGGATGCCGCCGTCCAGGATCACGGGGACGCGCCCGCGCACGCCGGCTGCCACCTCGGGCAGGCTCTCGATGGAGGCCCGCCCGCTGTCTTCCCCGCGCCCGCCGTGGTTCGAGACGAAGAGGCCGTCGACGCCGTGCGCGACGGCGAGCTCCGCGTCCTCGCGCGTGACGATGCCCTTGATGAAGAGCTTGCGCTTCCAGAGCCCGCGCAGCCGGTCGAAGAAGGCCCAGTCCATGTCGGCCGGCGAGAGCCCGCCGACCGCCGAGAGGTCGAGTCCCTTGAACATCGGCTTGCCGGCGATGAAGCCGGAGACCTGCGTGCGGATCGAGCTGTGGCAGGAGCCGCAGTCCCGGTCGTCGCGCCGCTGCCAGCGCACCATCGTGACGCGGTTCGAGCCCCCGGCGAGGTCCACGGTCAGCGCGAGGGCGGGGCAGCCGGCCGCCTCGGCGCGCCGCACCAGCGCCTCGGTCACCGCCCACTGGTCCGTGGGGTAGAGCTGGTACCAGACGGGCTCGCCGCGCGCGGCGCTGACGTCCTCGACGCCGGTGGAGGAGACGGTGGAGAGCACCTGCAGGACGTCGCGCGTGGCGGCCGCCCGGGCCGTGGCGAGCTCCCCGTCCGGGTGGAAGGCGCGCTGGCTGCCGAGCGGGTTGATCACGATCGGCGAGGGCCAGGCGCGGTCGAAGAGCTTGACGCTCGTGTCGGGCTTCGCGACGCCGGCGAGCCGGCGCACGCGCAGGCTCCATCGGCGGAATCCCGCCTCGTTCGCCGCGAGCGTCGCGTCGCCGTCGACGCCGGTCGCGAGGTAGCCGTAGTGCGCGGGCGGCAGCTTCGCGCGCGCGAGCCGCTCGAAGTCGAAGACGTCGAGCGCCTGCTCCGGGGATTCGATGAGGCCGTCCCCCGTGCCGCCGGCGCGCAGCGCCGGGGCCAGCATCGCCGCGGCCGGCGCCGCCGCCAGGGACAGCAGGACCTCCCTTCGTGTCTTCACGCTGGCGACCTCAGAGTCCGTCGACCGCGATCTCGCGCTTCCGGCGCGCGACGTAGTCGGTGAGCGCTTCCTCCACCGCCGGGTCCATCGGCGGCCGCTGGTAGTCGGCGAGCATGCGCTTCCACAGCGCGTTGGCGCGCCGCGCGGCGTCGAGGCTCCCCGCCTCCTGCCAGGTCTCGAAGTTCTGCCGGGAGGAGAGCATCGGGATGTAGAACGCCGTCTCGTAGCGCGCGAGCGTGTGCGCCGTGCCGAAGTGGTGCCCGCCCGGGTCGACCTGCGCGATGGCGTCCAGCGCGAGCTCGTCGTCGTTCACCGGGATCGGGCGCAGGAACTCCGCCATCATCTGCAGCATCTCGGCGTCGACGACCAGCTTCTCGAAGCCGGCGGTGAGCCCGCCCTCGAGCCAGCCGGCGGCGTGGTAGAGGAGGTTGGCGCCGCCCATGATCGCGCCCCAGAGCGACATTTCGCTCTCATAGGCCGCCTGCGCGTCCACGCAGTTCGAGGTCGTCGTGTTGCTGGAGCGCAGCGGCAGCCCGAGGCGCCGCGCGATCTGCCCGCTCGCGAGCGCGCCCTTCGTGTACTCCGGAGTCCCGAGCGCGGGCGCGCCGGAGAGCATGTCGACGTTGGAGGCGAAGGAGCCGTAGATGATCTTCGCGCCCGGCTTGACGAGCTGCGCGAGCGTCGTGACCGCGAGCACCTCGGCGGTCTGCTGCACGAGCGTCCCGGCGATGGTCGCGGGGCTCATCGAGCCTGCGAGCGTGAACGGCGTGATGCAGGCGACCTGGCCGGCGCGCGCGAGCTCGATGACGGCCTCCGTCATCGGGATGTCGAGCTGCATCGGCGAGTTCGTGTTCACGATCGCCATGACCGCCGGGTATTCGGCGAGCTCCTCCGGCGTCGCGCCGAGCGCGATGCGGTTCATCTCGATGCAGTCGAGCGTGCGCGCGCGGCCGAGGGCGTAGGCCTGGCAGTTCTTGTCGAGCAGCGTCATCTGCGCGAGGTAGAGGTCGAGGTGCCGCGTCTCGGGCGGCAGGTCCATCGCCTCGAAGGGGCCGCCCGCCTCCTGGTGGATGATGTTGAAGGACTGGACGAGCTTCAGGAAATCGCAGACCTCGGCGTGCGTGCCCGGGCGCCGGCCGCGGTCGAGGTCGTTGCAGAACGCGGGGCCGCCGACCGACGCGAAGACGAGGTTCCTGCCGCCGATGCGCAGGCCATGGTCGCGGTTGCGCGCGCGCAGCGAGAATTCCGCCGGCGCGTGCTTCAGCTGCTCGAGCACGAGCCCGCGGTCGAGGCGCATCGTGCCCGCGTCGTCCAGCGCCTCGGCGCCCGCCTTGCGGAGGATTTCGCGGCTCGCGGGCTCCAGGAAGCGGAAGCCGCGGCCCTCGAGGGTCCGGAGCGCGCCGTCGACGATCGCCTCGACCTGGTCGGCGCCCAGGATCTCGATCGGGGAGTAGGGGTTCACGAGGCGCGTGAAGGGAAGCTGGCGGATCGATCCCGCCACGCGCCGCTCGCGCCCGCCCCGCCGGCTCACGACTCGTACACCCAGCGCCCGCCCACCATCGTGCGCTCGATGGGGATGGTGACGAGCGTCGAAGGATCCTCGGCGAGCGGGTCGCGGCCGAGTACGACGAGGTCGGCGAGCTTGCCGGGCTCGAGCGAGCCCTTCATGTGCTCCTCGAAGGAGGCGAAAGCGCCGTTCAGCGTGCAGACGCGGATCGCTTCCTCGACCGTGATGCGCTGCTTCGGGCCCCAGGTGCGGCCGTCGATCGCCGTGCGCGTCACCATCGACTGCAGCGCCATCATCGGCTCGAAAGGGCCGGGCGGGTAGTCGGAGCCCATCGTCGCGCGAATGCCGGCGTCGAGGAAGCTGCGCAGCGCGAACATCCGGTCGAGCCGCTCCTCGCCGTACTCGGGCATCTTCTCGCCGTGGAAGTACACGTAGGTCGAGAACGGCGTCGGGATGACGCCGAGCGCCTTCATCCGCGCGACCAGCGAGTCGTCGATGACCGTGCAGTGCTCGATGCGGAAGCGCGGGTCGCGCCGGGGCATCTCGCGCTGCAGGCGCTCGTAGAGGTCGCAGACCATGCCGATGCCGACGTCGCCGTTCGCGTGCGTGCCGAGCTGCCAGCCGGCCTCGTGGGCCTTGCGCGCGTTCGCGTACAGCTCCCCGGCGTCCATGACGATGATGCCGCGGTCCCCGGGGCGGCCGACGTACGGCGTCGAGAGCCGCGCGGTGCGCTCGGAAATCGAGCCGTCGCAGGTCTGCTTCATGCCGCCGACGCGCACCCAGTCGTCGCCGAGGCCGGTGCGCACGCCGGCCTCGATCATGCGGTCGATGTGCGCGTAGCCGATCATGCAGCTGATGCGCGCATGCAGGTCGCCGGACTCGCGGGCGTCCTGGTAGGCGCGAAGGTCCTCGGGCGTGCCGTAGGCGTCGGTCGAGGAGGTGACGCCCGCCTTCGCGAACATCTGGGTGATCAGCCGGACCGCGGCGCGGTCCTCGTCGCGCGTCGTCGTGCCGAAGGCGGGGATCAGCGCCTGGAAGGGATCGACGGCGCGCTCGAGGATGCGCCCGGTCAGCCGCCCCGTGGCCGGGTCGCGCTCGAAGCGGCCGCCCTGCGGGTCCGGCGTGGATTCGTCGATGCCGGCTTTCGCGAGCGCCGCGGAATTGACGAAAGCCGTGTGGCCGCCGCGGTGCTCGATGAAGACCGGGTGCTCCGGCGCGGCCGCGTCGAGGTCGGCGCGCCTCACGAAGCGCCGCTCGGCGGTCTTCGTGTCGTCGTACTTGAAGCCGCCGACCCAGCCGCCCGACGGCGTCTTCGCCGCGCGCTCGCGGATGGCGGCCTGGATGGCGGCGATCGAGCGGAGGTCGCAGTCGACGAAGCGCAGGTGGCGGCGCCCGGCGTAGGCCGGGTGGCAGTGGGCGTCGACGAAGCCGGGCGTCACGGTCTTGCCGCCGAGGTCCACGACCTTCGTGGCGGAGCCCGCGAAGCCGGCGACTTCGTCGTTCGAGCCCACGGCGAGGATCCGCTCGCCGGCGATGGCCAGGGCTTCGGCCCGCGGCTGGCGGGGGTCCAGCGTGAGGAAGCGGCCGTTCTTCAGGAGGAGCGCCGGCTGTTCCCGCGCCAACGCCGCAAAGGCGCTGCGGCCGGCGGCCAACGCGACGGCGCCGGCCAACAAGTCCCGACGTGAAACCCTCATGCCCGTCCCCCCCTGTGGCAATAATACGGCCATGGGCGGGCAACTCTACCGGTACGCCGCGTTCTCGACGACCGCCGCGGGCGGCAACCCGGCCGGCATCTGGGTGGGCGACGCCTTGCCGCCCGACCCGGAGATGCAGCGCATCGCCGCCGAGGTCGGCTACCCGGAGACGGCCTTCGTCGCGCCGTCGAAAGGTCCCGAGCGGCGCGTGCGCTACTTCAGCCCGGCGCGGGAGATCGATTTCTGCGGCCACGCGACGGTCGCGACGGGCGTGCTCTTCGGCGAGCAGCGCGGCGCCTGCGAATACCGCTTCGAGACCAATGCCGGCGTCGTGCCCGTCTCCGTGACGAAGCGGGACGGCCGCTGGCAGGCGGCACTGACCTCGGTCGAGCCGCGGCACGAGGCCGCCTCGCCGGAGCTGCTGCGCGAGCTGCTCGCCGCGCTCGAGTGGCGCGAGGAAGAGCTCGACCCGACGATTCCGCCCGCGCGCATCTTCGCCGGCAACTGGCACGTCCTGCTCGGCGCGTTGACCGCGGAGCGCCTGGCCGACCTCGACTACGACTACGAGCGCCTGAAGTCGCTCATGCTCGCGGACGGGCTCGCGACGATCCAGCTCGTGTGGCGGGAACGGCCCGACCTGTACCACGCCCGCGACCCTTTCCCCGTCGGCGGCATCGTGGAGGATCCGGCGACCGGTTCCGGCGCCGCCGCGTTCGGCGGCTACTTGCGCAATGCAAGACTGATCGAGGCCCCGGCGTCGATCGTGATCCTGCAGGGCGAGACGCTCGGCCGGCCGAGCCGGCTCGAGGTCCACATCCCCGCATCCGGCGGCATCGTCGTCGCCGGCACCGCGGCGCCCATGTCCACGGAGACCTAGAGGCCGGCCATTCGCCGCACGTCAGCGTTTGTCCGACAGGCCCTTGCGCGGCTGCGTGTTAGGGTCCGTCGCTGATACGCGGGAACCTTGGAATCGAGCTTGCCTATGCCGGACAGGAACAAGCGCCCGGTCGCCGACGCTCGCGCCGGCACCGGCATCGCCGGCCTCGACGACGTCCTGAACGGGGGTCTGACGCGCGGACACACTTTCCTGCTCGAGGGCGACCCGGGCACCGGAAAGACGACGATCGCGCTGCAGTTCCTCCGCGAAGGCGCGGTCCGGGGTGACAAGGGCCTCTACATCACGCTGTCCGAGACGGCCGAGGAGCTGCGCCTCGGGGCTGCATCCCATGGATGGGACCTCGGCGGGATCGACGTTTTCGAGCTCGTGCCGCCCGAGAACCTGCTCGGCGAGGAGCACCAGCAGAGCCTCCTCTATTCCTCGGACCTCGAGCTCGGCGAGACGACGCAGCGCATCTTCGACGCCGTCGAGGCCTCGAAGCCCGACCTCGTCGTGCTGGACAGCCTCTCGGAAATCCGGCTGCTCGCGCAAGGCTCGCTGCGCTACCGCCGCCAGATGCTCGCGCTCAAGCACTACTTCGCGGCGCGCGGCACGACCGTGCTGATGCTGGACGACCTGACCGCGGAGGAGAAGGACAAGACAGTGCACAGCATCGCCCACGGCGTCTTCCGGCTCGAGGAGCTGTCGCCGGAATACGGCGGCGACCGCCGGCGGCTGCGGGTCCTCAAGTACCGCGGCAGCCGCTTCCGCGGCGGCTACCACGACTTCCGCATCGAGACCGGCGGCGTGCGCGTCTTCCCGCGCCTCGTCTCCTCGGAGTTCCGCCGCGACTTCTCCCGCGAGCAGCGCGGCACGGGGATCCAGGCGCTCGACCGGCTGCTGGGCGGCGGCGTAGAGCGAGGCTCCAGCGTCCTGGTCCTCGGTCCCGCCGGCGCGGGCAAGTCGATCATCTCCATGACTTTCCTGACCCGCGCCGTGCGCCGCGGCGAGCGGGCGGCGATGTTCGTCTTCGACGAGGAGCTCGGGCTCCTCATCGAGCGGGCGAAGGGCATCGGCATCGACCTGGAGGCGATGCAGCGCAAGAAGAAACTCATGCTCATGCAGATCGACGCGGCGGAGCTGACGCCGGGTGAGTTCTCCGCGCGCGTGCGCGAGGCGATCGAGGACTTCGGCGCGAAGTCCATCGTCATCGACAGCATGACGGGCTACCAGGCCTCGATGCCGGAGGAGCGCAGCCTCATCCTGCACATGCACGAGCTCCTGCAGTTCTGCAACCGCAGCGGCGCGACGACGTTCCTGACGATCGCGCAGCACGGGCTGCTCGGCGGCGACATGAAGGCGCCCATCGACCTGACCTACCTCGCGGACACCGTGATCCTGCTGCGCTACTTCGAGTCGCAGGGTGAGGTGAGGCGGGCGATGTCCGTCGTCAAGAAGCGCACCAGCGCCCACGAGAACACGATCCGCGAGTACGCGCTGACCTCGCGCGGCCTCAAGGTCGGGCCGCCCCTGACGAACCTCCACGGCATCCTGCGCGGTATTCCGACGATCGTGAACGGCGCCCAGGTACGCCCCGGCCGGCCGCCTTGATCCCGCACCTGTCCGAGCGGGGCCTCCTGCTCGCGCCGCTCGGCCGCGACGCGGAACTCGCATCCTCGCTGCTTGCGGAACACGGCGTCCGCACCCTGGTCTGCGCCGGCCTCGGCCAGCTCGTGGCGGAGCTCCGGGCCGGCGCGGGGTTCGCGATCGTGACCGACGAGGCGCTCCTGGATGCGGACCTGCACGCGCTGGCCGAATGGATCGAGGGCCAGCCCGAGTGGTCGGACTTCCCGTTCATCCTGCTGACGCGCCGGGGAGGCGGCATCGAGCGCAATCCGGCCGCGCTCCGTTTCCTCGAGACACTCGGCAACGTCTCCTTCCTCGAGCGGCCGTTCCACCCCACGTCGCTGGTGAGCCTCGTGCGCGCGGCCCTCCGAGGCCGGC
>DASSUY010000023.1:0-4676 GCA_035706525.1 Steroidobacteraceae bacterium | reverse complement strand
GTGGCCGCAAAGCCCGCGAAGGCCGCGCGCGCCGCCAGGCCGAAGGCGCCGAGGAAGAAGGCCGCCGCGAGGAAGCCGGCCGCCGGGGACGCGCCCGCGGGAGAGTGAGCCGTGAGCAACCCCGTCGCCGTCCGTGACTGGCTGACCGGGCTGCACGAGGCCCTCGTGGCCGCGATCGAGCGCGCCGACGGCGCCGCACGGTTCAGGAGCGACCGCTGGCAGCGGCCGGGCGGCGGCGGCGGCGACACGCGCGTGATGAAGGACGGCGCGCTCATCGAGCAGGGCGGCGTCAACTTCTCCGAGGTGCGCGGCGACAGCCTCCCCGCCTCCGCGACGCAGGACCGCCCCGCCCTCGCGGGCGCGCCCTTCACGGCCATGGGCGTCTCGCTCGTCCTGCACCCGAAGAACCCGCACGTGCCGACGACGCACATGAACCTCCGGTACTTCGCGGCCGAGCCCGCGGGCGAAGCGCCGACGTGGTGGTTCGGCGGCGGCTTCGACCTGACGCCGTACTACCCGGTGCACGAGGACGTGCTGCACTGGCACCGCACCGCGCGCGCAGCCTGCGCGGGGCTCCCCGGCAGCTACGAGAAGTACAAGGCCTGGTGCGACCGCTACTTCTTCCTGCCGCACCGGAACGAGACGCGGGGCGTCGGCGGCCTCTTCTTCGACGACCTCTCCGCACCCTCCTTCGAGGCCTGCTTCGCCTTCGCGCGCGCGGTCGGCGCGGCCTTCACCGAGGCCTGGCTCCCGATCGTGCAGCGAAGGCGCGACACGCCCTACGGCGAGCGCGAGCGCCAGTTCCAGCTGCTGCGGCGCGGCCGCTACGTCGAGTTCAACCTCGTGTACGACCGCGGGACGCTGTTCGGGCTGCAGACCGGCGGGCGCACGGAGTCCATCCTGATGTCGCTGCCGCCGCTCGTGCGCTGGGAGTACGGCCACGCGGCCGAGCCGGGCTCGCCCGAGGCGGGACTCGCGGACTGGCTCCGGCCGCGCGACTGGCTCGGCGAGGCGTGAAGTACCGCCACGCCTTCCACGCGGGCAACTTCGCCGACGTGATGAAGCACGCCGCGCTCGTCGCGGCGCTCCTCCGGCTCGCCGGAAAGGACCGCCCGCTCTTCCTGCTCGACACGCATGCGGGCCGCGGGCGTTACGCGCTCGCCGGCGGCGAGGCCGATGCCGGCATCGCGCGCCTGCTGACGGCCCGCGCGCTGCCGAAGCATCCGGCGCTCGCGCGTTACCTCGCGATCGTCCGCGGGATGAACCCCGACGGGCGGCTCGCCGCCTACCCCGGCTCGCCGCTGATCGTGGCCGCGCTCCTGCGCGAGCGCGACCGCGCGGCGTTCTGCGAGCTGCAGGAGGCCGAGGCGGCGGCACTCCGGCAGGAGTTCCGCCGCGACGCGCGCATCGGCGTGCACCACCGCGACGGCTTCGAAGCGCTCCGGGCGCTCCTGCCGCCCGCCGGGAAGCGCGGGCTCGCGCTGGTCGACCCGCCCTACGAGGAGACGGAGGCGGACTTCTCGCGCGTCGCGGAGGCGCTCGCCGGCGCCGCCGCGCGCTGGCCCCAGGGCGTGCTGATGGCCTGGTACCCGATCAAGCTGGGCGCGGACGGCCGACGGCTGCAGCGGCGGCTGCTGGACGCCGGAGCCGGCCGGCTGCTCGTCGCGGAGCTCTGCGTGCACCCGGACGACTCGCGCGCGGGGCTGAACGGCTCCGGGCTCGTGACGATCAACCCGCCGTGGCAGTTCGACGAGGACCTGCGGGCGCTGCTGCCGGCGCTGCACGCGGTGCTCGCGCCGGACGGCGCGGGACGCACGCGGGTCGAATCCGTCGGCGCGAAACCCTAGCCCGCCGCGCCCTGCGCAGCGTTCCAGTCGACGGCGTCGAAGACGCGCCGGGCGACGGCATCGAGGTCCGCGATGCCCTCGCCGACGACGGCGATGCTTCCCTGCGGGGCCGGCAGCACGACGCCCTCGTAGCCCTCCTCGGCGAGGCGCATGCGCCTGCCGACGTCGCGGTGGCGCAGGAGCAGCACGGTGACCGCGCCCTCCGGCCTTCGCACGACGAGATGGGGCACGACGTGCCCGTCGAAGACGCACCGCGCCGCGAAGGTCACGTCGCCGGCGCCGGGCTTCAGCCGCAGGCCCTCCGGCCCCAGCACTTCCGCCACTTCCGCAACGGACAGCGGCGCGAGGGGTTTCATCGTCTCGGCGACTTCGCCCTCGACGTGGCCGAACACCTCGCGCGCGACGGAGACGCGCGGCGCGCCGACGAGCAGGACGGCCGCGACGCCGACCCCGGCGAGGAGGCTGGCGGCGATCGCGAAGAAGCGCTGCCGCCGCGCCGGGACGGGGGCGGCGGGCGCCGCCTCGCGCGGCGGCGGCTGGATGCGGAGCGCGCGCCGGATCGTCTCGTCCATCGCGCGCATCTCATCCTGGTAGCGGGCGCAAGCGTCGCAGCCGCGCCGGTGCTCCTCGAGGGCGGCGTCGTCGGCGGCGGGCTCGGCGCCCACGCGGCGGCGGAATTCGAGGCAGGTGATCGTCATTCTTCGCCCTCCGGCGCGAGGCCGAGCTGCCGGCGCAGCTGCGCGCGGGCGCGGAACAGGCGGGTCAGCACCGCGCCCTGCTGCAGGCCCATGTGGTCCGCGATCTCCTGCGTCGAGTGACCGAGCAGCACCTGCATCACGAGCGGCTCGCGGTATTCCTCCCCGAGGCGGAAGATGGCGTTGCGCATGTCCTCGACGCGCTCGTCCTCGGGCGCCGCGAGGACGGCCGACTCGGCCGCGACCAGCGCGTCGACGTCGGCGAGCTCGGGCCGCTTCTTCTCGTAGCTGCGCGCGAGCTCCCGGCGGACGATCGTGAACAGCCAGGACTTCGCCTTGCTCTCGTCGGCCAGCGAATCGAAGGACTTCCACGCGCGCAACATCGACTCCTGGACCACGTCCTCGGCGAGGTTCCGGTCGCGCGCCAGCCACCAGGCGAAGCGCAGCAGGTCGGGCTGCAAGGCCTCGCACAAGGCGCTGAAACGGCGACGTCGGTCCGTTTCTCCGTCCCCGCGGTTCATGTATAAAGACCGGCCATAGTTCGGGGATATTTCCGGCCCCCGGCGGGCCAATTTACCGCAGGAACCGACGCCAGAGGGGCCGGATGCGACGCTCTGCCACAGGACAGTATCCCGCGACCCGCATGCGGCGCATGCGCCGGGACCCCTTCTCGCGGCGCCTCGCGCGCGAGACGCGGCTGACCGCCGACGACCTGATCCAGCCGCTGTTCGTGATCGAGGGCACGGGACGCCGCGAGCCGGTCGCCTCGATGCCGGGCATCGAGCGGCTCTCCGTCGACCTGCTCGTGGCCGAGGCGAAGCGGCTCGAGGCGCTCGGCATTCCCGCGATCGCGCTCTTCCCCGTGCCCGACCCCGCGACGAAGAGCGCCGACGGCCGCGAGGCCTGGAACGCCGAAGGGCTCGTGCAGCGCGCGGTGCGCGCGCTCAAGAAGGAGGTCCCCGGCGTCGGCGTCATCACCGACGTCGCGCTCGACCCCTACACGACGCACGGGCAGGACGGGCTGATCGACGCCGCCGGCCACGTGCTGAACGACGAGACGGTCGGGGCGCTCGTGAAGCAGGCGCGCTCGCAGGCGGCCGCGGGCGCGGACGTCGTCGCGCCCTCCGACATGATGGATGGCCGCATCGGCGCGATTCGCGCGGCGCTCGAGGAGGACGGACGGCACGACACGCGCATCCTCGCCTATTCGGCGAAGTACGCGTCCTGCTTCTACGGCCCGTTCCGCGACGCCGTCGGCTCGGCCGCCTCGCTCGGCAAGTCCGACAAGGCCTCCTACCAGATGGATCCCGCGAACAGCGACGAGGCGCTGCGCGAGGTCGAGCTCGACCTGGCTGAAGGCGCGGACATGGTGATGATCAAGCCGGGGCTCCCCTACCTCGACATCGTGCGGCGGGTGAAGGAGCGCTTCGGCGCGCCCACCCTCGTGTACCAGGTGAGCGGCGAGTACGCGATGATCGCGGCGGCCGCGGCGGCCGGATGGCTGGACGAGCGGATGGCGGTGCTCGAGAGCCTCGCCTGCATCAAGCGCGCGGGCGCCGACGGCATTCTCAGCTACCATGCGGGGCGCGCCGCAGCCTGGCTGCGCAGCGAGGGTGACCGATCGTGAGTTCCGCCCCGGGCCGATACGTGCTGTTCGGCCATCCCGTCAGCCACAGCTGGTCCCCCTTCATCCACGGCCTGTTCGCCCGGCAGTTCGACCACGTCGTCGACTACAAGGTGCAGGACGTCTCGCCGGGCAGCTTCCGCCACGCGGTGATCGACTTCTTCGTGCAGGGCGGCGGCGGCGCGAACGTCACACTTCCGCACAAGCCCGCGGCGGCCGAGATCGTCAACGACCTGTCCGCGCGCGCCGAGCGCGCCCGCGCGGTCAACACGATCGTGCGCCGGAGCCCCACCGAGCTCTACGGCGAGAACACGGACGGCGCGGGCCTCGTCACCGACCTGACGCGCAACCTCGGGGTGAAGCTGCACGGGGCGCGGCTCCTGATCCTGGGCGCGGGCGGCGCGACGCGCGGCATCCTCGCGCCGCTCCTCGAGGAGGAGCCGCGCGAGGTGCGCATCGCGAACCGGACGCCGGAGCGCGCGGAGGCGCTGCGCGAGGAGTTCTCGGACC
>DASSUY010000022.1:0-2757 GCA_035706525.1 Steroidobacteraceae bacterium | reverse complement strand
TTCAGGAGTCGCGGCGCGCCGCGCGCACGTCGCCCACGGGCGACCTCGTGCTGCTCGACGCGCAGGATCGTTCCCTTTGGAACCGCGAGCTGATCGCCGAAGGGACGGAGCTCTTGCAGCGCTCGCTCGCCTCCGGGCGCGTCGGGCCCTACGCGCTGCAGGCGGCGATCGCCGCGGAGCACGCGCGGGCGAGGACGGCCGCCGACACGGACTGGAACCGCATCGTCGCCTTCTACGACCTCCTGCTGCTCGTCGAGCCCTCGCCCGTCGTCGAGCTGAACCGGGCGGCGGCCGTCGCGATGCGCGACGGGCCGGCGGCGGGCCTCGCGCTCGTGGACGCGATCCTGGGCCGGGGCGAGCTCGCGGACTACCAGCCGGCGCACGCCGCCCGCGCCGAGCTCTGCCGCCGCCTCGGCCGCAACGCGGAGGCGCGGGCCGCTTACGGCCGCGCGATCGGGCTGACCCGGCAGGCCGCGGCGCGCCGCTTCCTGGAGCGGCGCCTCGGGGAATTGCCGGCCGGCTGACCTGTAGAATGCGCCGATGGCCGCGGCCATCTCGATCCAGGACCTGACCAAGACCTACGCGGGCGGCAAGCAGGCGCTCAAGGGCGTCTCGCTCGACATCCGTCCGGGGGAGATCTTCGCGCTGCTCGGGCCGAACGGCGCGGGCAAGACGACGCTCATCAGCATCGTCTGCGGCATCGTGCGGGCGACGTCGGGCCGCGTGCTGGTGGACGGCCACGACATCGCGACGGAGTACCGGGCCGCGCGCGAGCTGATCGGGCTCGTGCCGCAGGAGCTCGCCATCGAGGCCTTCGAGACGGTGCGCGCGGCCGCGGCCTTCAGCCGCGGGCTGTTCGGGCGGGCGCCGGATCCCGGCCACGTCGAGCGCGTGCTGCGCGACCTCTCGCTCTGGGACCGCCGCGACGACATCCTGATGACCCTCTCGGGCGGCATGAAGCGGCGGGTGATGATCGCGAAGGCGCTGGCGCACGAGCCGAGGATCCTGTTCCTGGACGAGCCGACGGCGGGCGTCGACGTCGAGCTCCGGCAGGACATGTGGGCGCTCGTGCGCCGGCTCCGCGAACAGGGCGTCACGATCATCCTGACGACGCACTACATCGACGAGGCCGAGGAGATGGCGGACCGCATCGGGGTCGTGAACCACGGCGAGCTGATCGTCGTCGACGAGAAGAAGGCGCTGATGAAGAAGCTCGGCAAGCGCCAGCTGACGCTGACGCTGCAGGAACCGCTCGCCGAGCTGCCCGCCGGACTCGACGGCTGGCGGCTGGCGCTCCGCGCGAACGGGCACGAGCTGCAGTACACCTTCGACGCGGCGGCGGAGGAGACCGGCGTCGCGCCGCTCCTGAAGCGCCTCGGCGAACTCGGGGTCGGCTACCGCGACCTCAACACGCGCGAGAGCTCGCTCGAGGAGATCTTCGTGAGCCTCGTCGGCCGCGGGGCGCGCACGTGAGCGTCCCGGCGTTCAACCGGCACGGCGTTCTCGCCATCTACCGGTTCGAGATGGCGCGCTTCGTGCGCACGCTGTTCCAGAGCCTGCTGACGCCGGTGATCACGACCTCGCTCTTCGTGATCGTCTTCGGGGCCGCGATCGGCTCCCGGATGTCGGAGGTCAACGGCGTCAGCTACGGGGCCTTCATCGTGCCGGGGCTCGTCATGCTCTCGCTCTTCACCGAGAGCATCTCGAACGCCTCCTTCGGCATCCACTTCCCGAAGTTCACCGGCACGATCTTCGAGGTCCTATCCGCGCCGGTCGCCGCGTTCGAGATCGTGCTCGGCTACGTGGGGGCCGCCGCGACCAAGTCCGTCGTCATCGGGCTCGTCATCCTGACGACCGCGTCGTTCTTCGTGGATTTCGGGATCCTGCACCCGGTGTGGATGGTCGCGTTCATGGTGCTGACCTCGGTGACGTTCAGCCTGTTCGGCTTCATCGTCGGCATCTGGGCGAAGAACTGGGAGCAGATGCAGCTCGTGCCGATGCTGATCGTGACGCCGATGACCTTCCTCGGCGGCGCCTTCTACTCGATCGACATGCTGCCGCCCGCCTGGCGGACGCTGACGCTGTTCAACCCGGTCGTCTACCTGATCAGCGGCTTCCGCTGGAGCTTCTTCGGCACCTCGGACGTCGCGGTCGGCACCAGCCTCGCCATGACCGTCGTCTTCATGCTCGTCTGCATCGGCGTGATCGGCTGGATCTTCCGGACGGGGTACCGGCTCAAAAATTGATGCCAGTCCACGTTTCCGGCGGAAAGCCCTGGGCTACACTGCGACCGGGCAGGCGGAGAAAGGCATGATGCCTGGCAAGCGCGCGCTGGTGGTCGACGACTCGCGATCCGCCCGGGTCGTGCTCTCGCGCATGCTGGAGCGCTACGGCATCGTGGTGGACTCCGCGGACTCGGCCGAGGCCGCGCTCGAGTACCTGAAGGACCGCCGCCCGGACGTGATCTTCATGGATCACCTGATGCCCGGCATGGACGGGCTGACCGCGGTCCGGGAGATCAAGGCGAATCCCGAGCTCGCCCCCATCCCGATCATGATGTACACCTCGCAGGAGGGCGAGCTCTACAGCGGGCAGGCCCGCGCCTCCGGCGCGGTCGGCGTGCTGCCGAAGTCGATCCGGCCGATCGACGTCACCAAGGCGCTCTACCAGTTGCAGCTGCTGCCCGACCGCCGCGACGGCGAACCCTCGGGCCTCGAGCCCGTGCCGCCGCCCGCGGCGGGCGAAGGCGCGCCGGCG
>DASSUY010000021.1:0-6709 GCA_035706525.1 Steroidobacteraceae bacterium | reverse complement strand
CCACCTCTTCGACCACCGCGACTTCGCCGCGCGCGAGACGGGCTTCCCGGTCGTGCTGAAGACCGCGAAGCGCGGCGTCGACCACAAGAGCGACCTCGGCGGCATCCACCTCGGCCTCGCCGACCAGGCGGCGGTCGCCGCCGCCTGGCGCGACCTTTCGAAGCGCATCGGCCCGCGCGTACTCGTCGCGCCCATGGTCGAGGCGAAGGGCGTCGAGATGCTGCTCGGCATGGTCAACGACCCGCAGTTCGGCCCGGTCGTGCTGGTCGGCGCGGGCGGCGTGCACGTCGAGGCGCTCGCGGACGCCGTCCATGCCCTGCCGCCGTTCGACGCGGCGGAGGCTGCGCGGCTCGTCGCCCGCCTGCGCGTCGCGGCGCTGCTCGGCAGCCGGCGCCACCCGCGGCCGCTCGCCGTCGATCAATTCTGCGCGGTCGCCTCCCGCTTCTCCGCGCTGGTCGCGGGGGCCGGCGAGGCGCTCGCCGAGATCGACCTCAATCCCGTGATCGTCCATCCCGACGGTTGCAGCATCGTGGACGCGCTGGTCGTGCCCCGGCCCGCGGCCCGCGCCGACACGGAACCCAGGAGGCAAGCCCGATGAGCATCCAGGACGCGGCCAAGCACACGCGCGCCCGGTGGCAGGCGTTGGCGGCGAAGGCGCAGAAGAAGCCCGAGACGCGGCTCTTCATCGACGGCAAGTTCGTCGACGCGAAGAAGGGCGGGCGCTTCGAGAGCGTCAACCCGGCGAACGGCCAGGTGATCGCCGAGGTCTCGGCCGGAACCGCCGAGGACATCGACCGCGCGGTCGCCGCGGCGCGCAAGGCCTTCAAGGCGGGCGGCTGGTCGAGGATGGCCCCGCGCGCGCGCATGGAGGTCATGTACCGCTTCGCGCAGCTCGTCGACGAGAACGCCGAGGCGCTCGCGGTGCTCGAGACGCTCGACATGGGCAAGCCCATCGCCGACGTCGTCAACATCGACCTGCCCGCGGTGGTCGAGACGATCCGCTTCATGGCCGAGTGCATCGACAAGGTGGACGGCGCGGTGACGAGCACCGAGCATGGCGTCGTGCACATGGTGCTGCGCGAGCCCTTCGGCGTCGTCGGCGCCATCTCGCCCTGGAACTACCCGCTGCTGATGGCGACCTGGAAGATCGCGCCGGCCCTCGCCGCCGGCAATTCCGTGGTCCTGAAGCCCGCCGAGCAGGCGCCCCTTTCGTGCCTGCGCCTCGCGCAGCTCTTCGTCGAGGCGGGCGGCCCGCCCGGCGTCTTCAACGTCGTGAACGGCCTCGGCGAGGTCGCGGGCAAGGCGCTCGCGCTGCACGAGGACGTCCGCAAGATCACCTTCACCGGGTCGACCGCGGTCGGCAAGCTCATCCTGCAGTACGCCGGCCAGTCGAACATGAAGCAGGTCGCGCTCGAGTGCGGCGGCAAGACGCCGCAGGTCTTCATGGCGGACACGGAAGACCTCGACCGCGCTGTGACGGCCGCCTTCCGCGGCATCTACTCGAACATGGGCGAGGTCTGCAACGCAGGCAGCCGCCTGCTCGTCGACCGCTCGATCCGCCGGAAATTCGTCGAGCGCTTCGTCGAGCTCGGCCGCGACGCGTTCAGGCCTGGAGACCCGCTCGACCCCGAGACCAACATGGGCCCGCTCGTGACGCATGGCGACCAGAAGCGCGTGCTCGGCATGATCGAGAAGGGCCGCAAGGAGGGCGCGAAGCTCGAGTTCGGCGGCGACGCGCCCGCGAAGCTCAAGGGCGGCGCCTACGTCAACCCGACGCTGTTCACGGGCGTGAAGAACGACATGACCATCGCCCGGCAGGAGATCTTCGGGCCGGTCGCCGCGGTCATCGAGTTCAACGGCGTCGAGGACGCCATCCGGATCGCGAACGACACGATCTACGGCCTCGCTTCCGGCGTCTGGACGCGGGACCTCGACACGGCCTTCCGGCTCGTCCGGGGCATCGAGGCGGGCATCGTCTGGGTCAACTGCTTCGACGAGGGCGACATGACCCAGCCCTTCGGCGGCTACAAGCAGTCGGGCAACGCCCGCGACAAGTGCCTCGACAGCTTCAAGAGCTACACGCAGACCAAGTCGGCCTGGTTCCGGCTCAAGGAAGGCTGAGCGTGCCCGAGCCGCTCATCCGGAGCGAACGCCGGGGCGCCGTCGCCCTCCTCACGCTGGACCGGCCCGACAAGCTGAACGCGATCAACGCGGCGATGGTCGGCGCCCTCCACGCCGCGCTGGACGCGGCCGAGGCCGACGACGGCGTGCGCGCCATCGTGGTGGCCGGCGCCGGCCGCGCCTTCTCGGCGGGATTCGACCTCGACATGGGGACGGGCGACGGCAGGCCCGACCCGGCGGCCGTCCGCCGCGCGCTGGAGGAGGACTTCCGGATCATCCTGCGCTTCTGGGACTCGCCGAAGCCGACGGTCGCGGCCGTGCACGGCTACTGCCTCGGCAGCGCGCTCGAGCTCGCGGTCGCCTGCGACGTCACGGTGGCCGCGGAGGACTGCCGCTTCGGCGAGCCCGAGGTGAAGTTCGGCAGCGGCATCGTCGCCCTCCTCCTGCCGTGGCTGGCCGGCCCCAAGGCCGCGAAGTACCTGCTGCTGACGGGCGAGGACCGGGCGACCGCCGCGGAGATGCAGGCCGTCGGCCTCGTCAACCGCGTCGTGCCCGCGGCCGCCGTCCTCGACGAGGCGGTCGCGGTCGCGCAGCGCATGGCGGCCAACGACACGCAGGCCGTGCGGCTCACGAAGCGGGCCATCAACCGGAGCCTCGACATCGGCGGCATGCGCCAGGCGCTGCTCGCCGCGCTCGAGATCGACGTCGAGATCGAGACGAACGAGACCGCGGAGTCGCGCGAGTTCAACGAAATCCTGAAGCGGGACGGCGCGAAGGCCGCCATCGCATGGAGAGCGGGGAGAAACGCATGAGCAAGGGGGGGAAGCGGGTTCCGGAGGAGCTCGCGAAGTTCCTGGAGAAATACCCGGACACGCAGCAGCTCGAGCTGCTGCAGCCCGACATGCTGGGGATCCTGCGCGGCAAGCGCGTCGGCCGCGACGAGATGGGGAAGCCCTTCGGCGACGGGCTGAATTTCTGCGGGGCGACCGTGCTGCTCGACGCCCAGGGCCAGACCTTCGACCGCATCGACAACGGCGGCCGCGACGGCGACCCGGATGCGATCTCGACCGCGGTGCCTGGGAGCCTCGCGCCGGTGCCCTGGGCGCGCGTGCCGACGGCACAGGTGCTGCTCGAGATGAACGATTCGAAGGGCGGCCCCTTCTTCGCCGACCCGCGGCAGGTGCTGCGCCACGCCATGAAGCCGCTCGCGGAGATGGGCCTGACCGCCGTCTGCGCGACGGAGCTCGAGTTCTACCTGATCGAGGCGGGCACGGAGGCGCCGACGCCCCGCGTCGGCCGCATCCCGGGGACGCGGCGCACGCAGGGCGGCCCGCAATACGGCAGCATGGAGGACGTCGAGGACGCCGATCCCTTCCTCGCCGACCTGTTCGAGACCTGCAAGGCGCAGAACATCCCCGCCGGCGCGACGCTCAAGGAGTTCTCGCCCGGGCAGTTCGAGATCAACCTGCACCACGTCGCGAACGCCGAGCTCGCGGCCGACCACGGCGTGCTGCTGAAGCGGGCCGTGAAGGCCGTCGCGCGCAAGCACGGCTTCGCCGCCAGCTTCATGGCCAAGCCCTTCGCCGAGTGGGCGGGCTGCAGCATGCACGTGCACATCAGCCTCGTCGACCGCGAGGGCCGCAACATCTTCGCCGGCACGAGCAAGGACGGCCCCTTCGCGGACACGCTGCGCCACGCGATCGGGGGCCTCGCCGCGGCGATGCCGGAGTCCATGGCGATCTTCGCGCCGACGGGCAACGCCTACCGCCGGTACCGGCCGGGCGTATTCGTGCCGCTCGCGCCGAACTGGGGCCGGAACCATCGCGGCGTCGCGCTCCGCATCCCGGTCTCGAAGACGGAGGACACCCGCGTCGAGCACCGCCCCGGCGGCGCCGACGGCAATCCCTACCTCGTGATCGCGGCCATCCTCGCGGGCGTGCACCACGGGCTCGCGAACAAGGTCGAGCCGGGGCCGATGGTCCCGCAGGAGTCGATCATCGACGAGAAGGTCGAGCTGCCGGTGCGATGGTCAGCGGCGCTGGACGCGTTCGAGTCCGGGAAGATCCTGCCGAAATACCTCGGCGGGAAGTTCCACCGCCTCTACGCCATCTGCCGGCGCGAGGAGGAGGAGCGCTTCCACTCGGAGGTCAGCGACCGCGACTACGAGTGGTACCTGCGGGCCGTCTAGCCGGCCTTCGAGGCGCCGAAGCGGAGATTGAGGACCGGATAGCTGCCCGCGACGTAGCGCAGCAGCGCGCGGATGTAGAGGATGACCGCCGTCATCTCGAGCATCTCCTCGACGGCGCAGATCAGGTGCCACTGCAGCTTCGCGATCGAGGGCCGGCCCGTCGTCTCGCCCACGTTGTTCGCCTCGTCGAAGCGGCCTTCCAGCGTCTCGAGGCCGAGCGCGCCGAAGACGAAGAGTCCCCCCGCGACCGCGAACTGCAGCGCCGTCGCCCGCGGGATCCGGCGAAGGAAGGCGATGAACACCGGCGCCAGCACCAGGACGATCGCGAACACCGGCAGCACCCAGGCGTTGAACAGGAGGCCGAGTTTCTCCCGGCCCAGCAGCTCGCGCATCGGGTCGTTGAACTTCTCGTGGAAGGAGAACGCCTCGTCGATCGCCATCACGAAGAGCGCCGCCGCCACGAACGCCCAGTAGAGGTAAAGCCGGTCCGGGCGCCGGAACTCGAGCACGCTCACGCAGGCGGTCAGCGACGCGGCGAGCAGGAGGAGGCAGGTCGAGAAGGCCGTCGGCACGTTCCGCTCGCGGCTGACGTCCAGGAACATCGCGATTCCGCGCCAGGACAGGTCGCCGCTCAGGTGGAACAGCGACTGGGTGACGACGCTCGCGAGGAGCACGAGGCCCATCAGCACGAGCAGGAAGATCGCGACCCGTTGCGGGTCGATCGGCACGATGCGTTCGGTCTGGCTCACGCGGTCCCCCGGTTGCGCCCGGCGTTGGCGGACTCTACCGGGCGGCCGTGCCGGCCGCTAGAGATCGCCGATCCGCGCGATTACTGCACTGCGCAATTGATACCCGCCATCACCGTTCGTGAACAGGACGAGGCCGGAATCCTTCGTGGGATTGAACTGGCCGAAGGCCTTGAAGCCGGAGCTGTTCGAGCCCGAGTGCTGGAGTATGTCACCCTCGGGCGTGACCTCGAGGCTCCAGCCGAGCGCGCGGTAGGTCGCGACGGAACGCGCCAGTCCCGGCCGCTCGACGGCATCCGCGTCGTCCACCCGCAGCTCGCGCTGCAGCATGAGCCCCAGGGTCTCGCGGCCGAGCGCGCGTTCCCCGAGCCGCTCCGGACGCCGAAGCGTGGCGAGGAACTTTGCGTACTCGGATGGCGTCGTGTACAGCGAATAGGCGGCGTTCGCGTGCCGGTAGCGCGTGCGCTCCTTGAAGCCGCCGTCCGCGTCGTGGCCGCTCGCGAGGTCCGGTTCGATACCTTCCGTCCATTCGAAGCTCGTGCGCGTGAGTCCGAGCGGCGCGAACAGCCGTTGCTCGGCCAGGCGCTCGAGCGGCTGCCCGGTGATTGCTTCCACCGCGCGCTGCAGGAACAGGATGCCCTCGCCCGAATAGGTGTACTCGGAGCCGGGCGGATACGCGAGCGGCAGCGGGCCGCCCATCTCGGCATAACCCTCGCGCCAGTTGACGAGGCCGGTGCGGTGCGTGAGCGCCATGCGCGCGGTGATGCGCCGGTGTTCCGGCTGGTCCGGCAGGTAGTCGCGGCCGAGGTAGTCGACCAGCGGCCGGTCGAGGTCGAGGCGCCCTTCCTGCACGAGCTGCATCGCGATCAGCGCGAAGACGGGCTTCGACATGGAGGCGGCCTCGAAGACTGTCTCGGTCGTGACGGGCTTTCCGCTGCGCACGTCGGCGATGCCGAAGCCCCGGGCCCAGGCGACCTCGCCGCGCTGGATGAGCGCGACCGAGACGCCGGGAACCCGTGTCTCGCGCATCAGCACCGGCAGCTGCTGCTCCAGCCAGGCCGTGACCTCGCCGAATCGCCTCGCGGACAGCGCTTCCGGCGGGCGGATGCTCCGCATCGCCTCAGCCGCGGCGAGGCGGATCGCGGCGGATTCGTCCCGCAGGAGCGGCTCGATGTCGGCCGTGGCGCCCTCCGCCGGGGGGCCGATGGCGGCGACGACACGAAGCGCCGCCCAGCGGGCGTCGGGTTCGCGCAGCGAGAGCAGCGTCCTCAGTGCGGACAGCGCGGGCGCAGCCTGCGGCCCAAGCTTCGCGAGCGCGCCCAGCGACGCCTGCACGAGTGCCTCGTCCGGTTCCGCCAATTGCGACGCCAGCGTCGGAACGAAACTCGCGATGTCGGCCGTGGAGCGACAGAGCGCGACGGTCGCGCCCCAGCGCTGCCGCGCCGAACCACCGGCGAGCGCCGCGCGCAACGCGGGGAATGCCGCTTCACCACGGCGCCCGAGGGACAGCGCGGCGTCGCCCGCGAGCGCGAGGTCCTCATCGTCGAGCCGCGCGACATCCCGCGCGATGTCCGCCGGCACGGAATCACCAGCCAGGGCGATCGTGCCCAGGGACAGGCAGAGCGCCGCGAGTCCCGCGCGGGCGAAGCGAATC
>DASSUY010000020.1:0-4032 GCA_035706525.1 Steroidobacteraceae bacterium | reverse complement strand
GACCAACTGGGCCGGGCTGAAGGCGATCCGCACCGTCAAGCGGCTGATCGCCAAGCCGCTCGCAGGCCGCGCGGGCTTCAAGGCGGTCGTCGCCGGCTCCGCGGACGAGCTGGCCTCGATGCTGCGCGCGCGCAACGCCCTGCCCTCCGAGGTGCTGGTGCAGGAATACATCGAGGGCGGCGACGAGCAGATCTACGCCGGCCTCGCCTACCGCGCGAAGAGCGTCGACCGCTGCTTCGTCATGAGCGCCCGCAAGCTGCGCCAGTCACAGCCCGGCGCGGGCGTGATGGCGGTCGGCCAGGCGGTCGACTCGCCGCAGGTGCGCGAGATGACGCGGCGGCTCGCGCGCGCCGCCGGCATGCACGGGGTGCTCTGCAGCGAGTTCAAGCTCGACCCGTCCGACGGCAAGCACTACTTCATCGAGTGGAACCCGCGCCCGGCGTACTTCCAGTCGCTCGGCTGGAAGGCGGGCTTCGACCTCGCCTGGCTCGCCTGGTGCGACCACGTCGACCCGGCGCACCTCGAGGGGCCGCCGCCGGTCGAGACGAGCACGCATTACTGGATCAACCTGGGCTGCGACCTCATGCACCTCGCCCGGGTGCCCGGCCTCGCCGGGCGGCCCCGCACGTGGCTGCCCTACCTGAGCCGCGCGGAATGGGCGGTCTTCGCGCGCGACGACCTCAGGCCCTGGCTCGCGGCGACGAGCGAGCTCGGCGCCTGGATCAGGGCTGGATTCGCCAGGCGAGCCGCAGCAGCCCGCGCGGTGCCGCGAGCCGCGGTAGCAGCAGCGGGTCGCAGCGCGGCGGAACGGCGCCCGGCGACACGGTGACGGCGACGCGGTAGGTGCGCCGCGCGATCTCGAGCGCGCGCGCGTCGACGTCGCCGTTCGGGTAGCAGAAGAGCTCGACGCGGCGGCGCGCCCCGAAGCGCACACGCGCCACAGCGCGACCGGACCGCGGACGAGCAGGCCGCCGCGCAGGGCGAGGGACATGCACACATGGTAGGAAAGTACAATCCTTTCATGCATGGCCCGATCTACCTGACCGAGCAGATCCGCTCGATCGAGGCGTCCGCCGGCGACGCCTCGCCGCCGCTCATGGAGCGCGCCGGCGCCGCGGCGGCGGCGCTCGCGGCGCGCATCGCCTCGCAGCGGAGCAAGGACGTCCTCGTGCTCGCCGGGCCGGGCAACAACGGCGGCGACGCGCGCGTCGTCGCGCAGCGACTCGCGGCGCAGTTCTTCCGGGTCAGCGTCGTCGGCCGGCCGGAGGAGCTGCCCGAGCGCAAGTGGGGCCTCGTCGTCGACGGGCTCTTCGGCATCGGGCTCGCGCGCGACATCGAAGGCCCCTACGCCCGGCTCGTGGAATACGTCAACCAGCAGTCCTGCCCGGTGCTTGCCCTCGACGTGCCGAGCGGGATCGCCTCCGATACCGGCCGCGTGCTCGGCCGCGCGGTGCGCGCCACCCATACCATCACCTTCATCGCCCTCAAGCCGGGCCTGCTGACGCTCGACGGGCCCGACCACGCCGGCGAAATCACCGTGGCGGACCTCGGCCTCAAGCGGGAGGTCCAGCCCAGCGCCTGGGTGGCGTCGCACGAGCTCTTCCGCGAGGCCCTGAAGCGCCGGCCGCGCAACTTCCACAAGGGGCACGCCGGCTCGCTCGGGGTGCTCGGCGGCGCGATCGGCATGACCGGCGCGGCGCTTCTCGCCGCGCGCGCCGCGCTCAAGCTCGGCGCGGGAAGGATCTACGTCGGCCTACTGGACGAGCACGAGTACGTCGACCCGCAGCATCCGGAGCTGATGATCCGGCACGTCGACGACGCGCTCGGCCTCGACCTCGACGCCATGGTCGTCGGCCCGGGCCTCGGCCAGGGCGACCGCGCCGAGACGGTGCTCGGGGCGGCCCTCGCGAGCGAGATCCCCTGCGTGCTGGATGCGGATGCCTTGAACCTGCTGTCCGCCAACCAGGATTTCCGGAAGACCTGCTCGCGCCGGGGCGCCGAGACGCTCCTCACCCCGCACCCCGCCGAGGCGGCTCGCCTCCTCGGCACGAGCGTGGCGGTGGTCCAGCAGGACCGCGTCAAGGCAGCGCGCGTGCTCGCCGAGAACCTGAACGCGCACGTCGTGCTGAAGGGCAACGGCAGCATCCTTGTCGCCCGCGACGGGCACTGGTTCGTCAACACGAGCGGCAATCCCGGCATGGCGAGCGCCGGCATGGGCGACGTGCTCGCCGGCATCCTCGGCGCGCTCCTCGCCCAGCGCTACAGCGGCGAGTCCGCGCTCGTCCTCGGCACCCACCTGCACGGCGCCGCCGCCGACGCCCTCGCCGCCGCCGGCACCGGCCCCGTCGGCCTCACCGCCTCCGAAGTCGCCGATTCCGCCCGCCGCGTCTGGAACCTCTGGCTGGGGTCAGACCAGGGACAGACCCGGGTCTGACCCCCGTTGTCTAGAAGCGCAGGCCCGCCTTGATGCTGATGCCTTCGACGTCGCCGGTGCGGTCGGCTTCCAGGTTGATGTTGAAGAGCGCGAGCCGGAAGCCGACGCCGACGAACACCTGGTTCATCTCGAACTCCTCCTTCGCGAGGCCGGGAACGCCCTTCGGCTCGCTGTCGACCCAGACCCGGCCCGCGCCGGCATAGGGCGTGAAGACGGCGAAGCCCTTCGAGATGGAGACGTCGAAGCCGCGCGTGTCGACGTCGAGCTGGTCGACGCCGCTCAGCCGCGCCAGGCTCGCGCGCAGGCCGATCGCCGGCGCGGCGACGCCGCCGAGGAGCAGCGCGTAGCGCAACTCGCCCCCGATGTACTCGACGTTGCTGCTCGGCACCGATGCGTAGATGATGCCCGCGTCGAAGCCGAACGGCAGGCCCTTGTGGAAGCGCACGCTCGGCACCGGCACCCAGTCGGGCGCGTTGTCGGAGGTGACGCGCTCGAGCAACTCCTTGTTCTGGATGTGCACCAGGGTCGTGCCGACGCCGACGTCGAAGCCGGCGACCCCGAGCGGCTCGGTCGGCGTCTGCGGCCGGTACGCGAGCGCGCCGGCGAGGTCTTCCGAGAAGCGCCGGAACTCCTGCTGCGCGAGGCTCTGCAGGTTGTTGATTTCCTGCGCGAGCGCCGGCAGCGCGCAGCACAGGCCCAGCAGCATTGCGATCGTTTTCTTCATGGCACCTTGCTCATGTCGGGACAGCCTGCGTACGTGCCGCTCGCCCACGCCTTGACGGCGGCGGCGAGCGGATCATAGCCGCTCGAGGCATAGACCTGCACCGCGCTGCGGCCCCGCCGGACGGGCCATGCGTCGGCCACCAGGACCACCGCGCCCTCCTCCGCCGCCTGCCGCCGCTGCAGGTGCAGCTCCGCCTTGCGCGAGCTCACCACCATCGTCGGCCTGTAGAGCGCCTTGTCCAGGCATTTCTGCACTTGCCGCTGCAGGCCGGCGGCGACTTCGCGGTGGCTGCGCCGCACCTCGAAGCGCTGCGCCCCGGAGGTGGTGACGACCTGCCGCAGCTCCTCGGCGCTTTGCGGCATCCGCGAAGCGCACCCCGCTATCCAAAAGACCGAAAGAATGACAAACCGCACGTCGCTAAACCCGTTCCTGGAGGAACTGCAGGACGAGGACCTCGTCGCGGCGCAGCGCCGCGCCCGGCTGCTTGCGCCGCACCTTGCGCGTGAGCGCCGGCGGGTTCGGCACGGTATGGCCGAGCAGGTAAGCCTGCAGCAGAGCGGGATGCACGTAGTACTTGCGGCAGACCGCCCGGGTGTTGCCCAGGCGCTCGGCCACCGCGTCGATCGCGGCGACGATGTTGCGGTCGGCCTCGCGGCGGCTCGACGCGGGCCCGCGCCGGCGCAGCTCCACCGCGGCGAGCATGGTGCCGCCCCAGGTGCGGAAGTCCTTCGCGGTGATGTCGCGGTCGGTGAGCTCGCGCAGGTAGGCGTTGACGTCGTCGGAGGAGACGAGCTGGCGCTTGCCGGAGGAGTCGACGTAGCGGAACAGCTCCTCCCCCGGCAGGTCGCGGCAGCGCTGCACGATCTTCGCGAGG
>DASSUY010000019.1:0-5231 GCA_035706525.1 Steroidobacteraceae bacterium | reverse complement strand
CCATCGATCTTGCCTTCGAAGGTGAGGCCGGAGGCAATGACGGATTCCTTCATGCTGCTGTCCTTGCGGGTGACAGGGGCGGATACGGATGCCGGGCTTGCGGCGACGGCTTCCGGGCGCGGCCGCACCACGGGCGCCGGGGTCGGGTCGACCGGTTCGGCGGCGGGTGAATCCTTGGCGACGATGTCCTTCCAGATGGCCATGGGGAATCCTCCATTGGGGGAGGAGCAAGATTAGCCACTTGGGGGTCGCCCGGCGAGCATCCCGTACCAGTTACGCGAAGGCTGCCGACTGTCGCCGTTTGGCGACAGTCTCCCGGTCGCGAGGGCCCTCAGGCCAGTTGCGCGCCCAGGAGCTGGAGCCGCCGATGCTGCATGCGCAGCTCCGCGGCCAGTGCCCGTGCTTCCCGGCGGAACCGGGACTCTTCCAGGCGCTGGGCCAGCTGCTCGCGGGTCTTGTGGTACCAGGCGTCGGTCAGCTGGGTCCATTTGGCCAGTGTCGCCGTGAACTGCTCGTACTCGTGGGCGATCGTCGCGCGGAGGCGCTCGAGGTCCACGTGGGGCAGGGAGGCCCGCTTGTGCTCGAGGCGCGCCTCCATGTGGCGGAACTGCATGGCGAGCCGGGCCCGCTGGATGACGACGGCCGGGGTCCGGCGAAGCTTCCGGGTGAGGCCCACCCAGGACAGGGAGCAGATGATCCACTTGCTGGGGTCCCACTGCCACCAGCGCACGCCGTTCCTGTAGTCGTGGGCGAACTGGTGGTGGAAGTTGTGGTAGCCCTCGCCGTAGGTCAGGAAAGCGAGCCAGCCGCTGTCCCGGGCGCTGTGCTCGTCGCTGTAGGGCTGGCGCCCGAAGGCGTGGGCGAATGAGTTGATGAGGAACGTCAGGTGGTGGCTCACGACCAGCCGGAGGACGCCCGCCAGCAGGAACATCCCCCAGACCTCGTTGTGCAGCCAGCCGAGCAGGAGCGGCAGGCCGAAGTTGAGCCCGAGGGCGAGCGGCAGGTAGTAGCGGTGCTGGAAGGCGACGATCGGGTCCTTCTGCAGGTCGCGCACGTTGCTGAAGTCGGTCTCCGAGCTCTTGTAGCTGCGGAGCATCCAGCCGATGTGCGAGAACCAGAGCCCGCGGCTTGCCGAGTAGGGGTCTCGCTCGTCGTCGTCCACGTAGACGTGGTGGCTGCGGTGGTTCGAGGACCAGACGAGGATGCTGTTCTGCAGCGCCATCGTCCCGAACAGCATGAGGATGAGCCGGACCGACCAGTGCGCGTCGTAGGTCTTGTGCGACCAGAGGCGGTGATAGCCCGTGGTGATCGCGAGCCCGTTGGCGTAGAGCAGCACCACGAACCACACCCAGGCGGCCGCGCTGTACCCGACCGTGAAGCCGTACCAGGGCACGACCACGAGGGACACGGCGAGCGTGATCGCGAACATCAGGACGCGGGACCAGATCAGGGGCTCGCGGGCGGTCTCGGCGGTCGGGGTCATTCGGCTCATCCGGGGTGGGAGGGTCGCCCGCATTGTGGCGGATGCGGACGGCACTGCATACCCCGGAGCGGGAGATACGTCACTTTTTCGGAGCAAACAGCGCATCGAGTGCCGCCCGGGCGCCCGCTGCGGGATCGGCCGGCCGGAATCGGCCCGCGACGGGCTCGAAATAGCCGCAGAAGTTCGCCCGTTCCTTGTTCTGGACAGGGTCGGCCACGGGCTCCGCGCACTGGCGGGCCTTCGTGAGGTCGTAGAAGCGGCACATCCGACAGACGTGGATGTCGGCGCGACAGGCCCGGCAATACTCCTCGCGTCCGACGGGCAGCGGCATGCCGGCGAGCGGGGCGCCGCATTTCCAGCAGTCGAGCGCTGTCGCTCCCACTCAGTCGACCCGCGTCACCCGCGTGGACCGGTTCGTGGAGCCGGAAAGAATGTAGGAGTTGAGCGCTCCGGGCTGGATCTTCACGCGCTCGCCCACCTTCAGCCGGAACTTCGAGTCGGGGCGGTTCTGCCGCCAGACCTGGCCGTTGTCGAGCGTGATGGTCATGAGGCCGTCCATGCGGTTCTCGATGGCCGTGACCGTGGCCTCGAGCGCACCCAGCGCGCGGGCTTCGGCCTTCCGCTGCTGTTCCTGCTCAGCCTGCACGCGGCGCTCGCGCCCGAAGGCTTCTTCCGCGTTCGCCGGCGCCGTAGCGGCAGCGGCCGCCGCCGCCGCCGCCGCCGGGGCGGCGGTGGGCGATGCAGCGGCAGGCGATGCGGGGGACGGCGCCGCGGGCGGAGCCGCCGTCGCGACGGCTGCCGGCGCGGGCGCTGCGGCTTCAGCGCCCTGCGTGCGGTCCGCCAGGCGGTCGTAGCAGGCAAGCCGCGCGGCCGCGTCGGCTTCGCCGCGGCATTCCCGCAGCTTCGCGCCGAGGTCCTCCGCCGCCTGCGTGCGGGCGCACGCGAGCGCGAGGGCCAGTGCCGGAATCAGCCGGATCCATGCCTGCATGTCAGATCTCCCAATCGGGCTTCTTGCCGCTGTGCGCGTCTATCGTCTCGAACAGGGCGGTGACGAGGCGCCGCTCTTCGTCCGTCAGTTCGGGGCGCCACACGTCGAACAGCAGTATGACCCGGGTGCGGTCGCTGCCGTTCCAGGCCTCGTGCTCGATGGTGTCGTCGAACGCCCAGCCCTTGCCCTCGACCCAGTCGCGCGTGTCGTTGCCGACGCGGAAGCGGCACTTCCCGGGCACGATCAGCGGCAGGTGGCAGACGAGCCGCGTGTTGACGAGGCCGTTGTGAGGCGGGATGTGCGCGCCCGGCCGCAGCAGCGAGAAGAGGATGGAGGGCGAGCGGTTCGGGACGTGGGCGAGGGGCGCGCCGGCGAGCGCCTCCATCGTCTTCGGGAAGCGCTCGACGTTGCCGGCGACGGGCTCGCCGTTCTTCCAGACGTAATGAGCGCTCCAGGCGGGATTGTTCAGCATCCCGTCCTCGTCCTTCTTCGGCCGGTTCGCATGGCCCGTCACGTAGGGCGTGAATGCGCCCGGCTCATCGAGGACCGCCTCGAGCTCCCGGCGGATGTCGGCCGTCGCGGCCTCCAGCGCATCGAACCAGGGGAAGCGCTCGCGCTCGTAGAACTGGATCTGCGGGAGCCCCGGGAAGTAGTAGTACTTCGGCTGCTGCAGGTAGATGCGCTTCCGGCCGAGCACGAGGTCGACGGAGTCCGCGAAGCGCCGGCTCGAGCGGGCGGGGTCGAAGCCCCGGTCCGCGAGGCCCCGCTGCAGGAAGTCCTGGTATTCGAGCGCGAAGCGGTCGCAGGCCTGCTTCGCCCGCGCGAGCTCGGCGGCGAGCTCCTTCGGCAGGCCCGTCGGCGGCGCGAGCCGGAGCGCCATCAGGTAGAAGGACGAGGCCGACCTCGCGTCGCCCGCCGCCGCGTAGAGGTCCGCGCGCCGGACGAGCGCGGGGATGTTGCGGGGGTCCGCCGCGAGCAGCCGCTCGAGCGCCGAGGATTCGGCGGCCGGGTCACCGCGGTCGCGCGCTTCCCGCGCGAGCCGGGCGAGGACCGCGGGGCTTGCGGCCGGTGCAGGGTTTGCCATCGGGGCGAATTATGGGGACTCGCGCCGGATGCGGCAAAATGTCCCCCGCATGAACCCGGATGCCGCCAGCGCGAACCGCGCCGCCCTGCAGGCGATGGCCGCGGGCAACATGACGGCCGCGCGCTCGCTGCTCGAGGACGCGCTCGCCCGCGGGCGAGGCGACCTCAGGTTGTGGCTGAACCTCGCGGTCGTGCGCCGGCAGCTCAGGGACTTCGAGGGCGCCTTCGCGGCGCTGCGCGAGGCGCTTTCGCTCGACAACCGGAACTTCACCGCGCTCCTCATGCAGGCGGCGCTGCTCGACGGGCTCGGCCGCACGAAGGAGGCCGCGGTCGCCTACGGCATCGCGCTGGTGCAGGCGCCGCCGGACGAGGCGCTGGACGCGCCGACGCGCCAGGCGGTCGCCCGCGCGCGCGAAGTGCAGGCGAAGCACCAGGCGGAGCTCGGCGCCTGGATCCGGGAGCGCGCGGCCGGGGCGGCCGACCCGTTGCCGCGGGACGCGCGGCAGCGACTCGAGACCTTCATCGACACGACGCTGCGCGTGCGGCGGCGCTTCCGCCAGGAGCCCATGGAGTACTCCTACCCGGGGCTCCCGGACATCGAGTTCTACGACCGCGGGGAGTTTCCGTGGATCGAGGAGTTCGAGGCGGCGACGCCCGGCATCCAGCGCGACCTCGCGCGGATCCTCGCGGAGGACGAGGCGGGCTTCTCGCCCTACATCCGCTACGACGACCACCTGCCGCTCGACCAGTGGCGCGAGCTCAACAAGAACCCGCGCTGGAGCGCCTTCCACTTCTACGACCGCGGGCGCGAGATCCCGGAGCGCTGCGCGCGCGCGCCGGAGACGATGGCCGCCGTGCGCCGGCTGCCGCAGGCCGTCGTCGACGAGCGCTCGCCGACGGCGATGTATTCCGTGCTGAAGCCGAAGACCCGCATCCCGCCCCACACCGGCATCGCGAATTTCCGCCTGGTCGTGCACCTGCCGCTCGTGCTGCCGGGGCGCTGCGGGTTCCGCGTCGGCAACGAGACCCGCGAGTGGCGCATCGGCGAGGCCTGGGTCTTCGACGACACCATCGAGCACGAGGCCTGGAACGACAGCGACGAGACCCGCATCATCCTGATCTGCGACATCTGGAGCCCGCGCATCCCGCCCGAGGAGCGGGAGGCGATCCGCGCCGTGATCGCGGCGACGGACGCGTGGCGGGGCATCCCGCCCGGCACTCAGATATAGTTCGCGGCCATGCTGTGCAAGATCAAGAACCTGCTGACCTCCGAGGAATGCGCCCGGCTCGTGGCGCTCGCCGCCGACCTCAAGTTCGTGGACGGGCGCGTCTCCAACCCCGCGAACACGAGCAAGCAGAACCTGCAGGCGGACACGGCCGACCCGAAGTACGCCGAGTCGGTGCAGGTCGTCGGCGGCGCGCTGGCGCGCTCCCGCGAGTTCGCGAGCTTCGCGATCCCGAAGCGCATCGCGCCGCCCCTGCTGTGCCGCTACGAGCCCGGCATGAAGTACGGCTCGCACGCGGACGCCGCGATCCTGCAACTGCAGAACGCGAAGGTGCGGTCGGACCTCTCCTGCACCGTCTTCATCTCGGACCCCGCGACGTACGAGGGCGGCGAGCTCGCGATGGTGATCGGCAACCAGACGCTCGCCTTCAAGGGCGCGCCGGGCGAGGCCA
>DASSUY010000018.1:0-12458 GCA_035706525.1 Steroidobacteraceae bacterium | reverse complement strand
GTCGCCCTCGCGATGCAGCGCTGGTGCGCCGGCCCCGCGAAGTGCGAGTTCGCCGTGATGCTCGGCGACAACATCTACCCCGACGGCGCGACCGAAGGCCGCGACGGGCACGACGACGCGGAGCGCTTCCGCAAGGTGCTGTATGAGCCCTATGCGCCGCTCGCCGCGCTGAGCGAGGCCTTCCGCATCTACGTCGTGCTGGGCAACCACGACTGGCGGACCTCGCGCGCGGCCGCGATGGCACAGGTGCGCTACCTCGAGACGACGCGGCCGTTCTACATGCAGGGCCTGCGCTACCGGGTCGCGCCGACCGGCGACCCGCGCGAGGTCGAGATCTTCGCGATAGACACCCACGTCATGCTCTCGGACCACTCGATCCTCGACGATGCGCTCGACGACGACGGGCGGGAGATCGACAGCGGGAAGATCGACGACACGCAGCCCTGGGCGCTGCCGCGGGACGCCGGGGAATGGGGCCAGGCGGAGTGGCTGGAGGAGGCGCTCGCCTCCTCGCCCGCCCGCTGGAAGATCGTGATCGGCCACCACCCCATCTGGTCCGCGGCCGGGAGCAAGTACCGCCAGGCGGCGATGATGCGGCGCCTGATCCTGCCCGCGCTCTGCCGCCACGCGGACCTCTACCTTGCCGGGCACGAGCACACGCTGGAGGTCTACACGGACGCCTGCAAGGACGTCCCGGAAGCCCGTGGGCGCCCGCCCCTGGGCGAGGTCGTCTCGGGCGCCGCGGGCAAGCAGCGGCCCCTCAACTCGAATTTCGCCCGGCATCAGCTCGAGGCGCACCCGGAATTGAGGAGCCTGTTCGCGCAAGGGTTGACCTGGGGCTTCGCGCACTTGACGCTGACGCGGGACGAGGCGAAGGTCCGGATCCTCGCCATCCCCGACGACGCCAGCGGCAGCCCGAGCGTCGCCTTCGAACACAGCTTTGCCAGGCGCAGCGGAAACTGAACCATGAGCGCGAAAATCGAACAGATCGGACACTACCTCGACGGCAAGCGCACCGCCGGCCGCTCGGGACGCGCGGCACCCGTCTTCAACCCGGCGCTCGGCGTCGCGGCGAGCGAAGTCGCGCTCGCCTCTGCCGACGAGACGCGCGCCGCGATCGCCTCCGCGCGCGCCGCCTTCCCGGGCTGGTCGGAAACGCCGCCGCTGCGCCGCGCGCGCGTCCTGTTCCGCTTCCGCGAGCTCGTCGAGCAGCACGCCGAGGAGCTCGCGGGCCTCATCACGCGCGAGCACGGCAAGGTACTGGCCGACGCCCGCGGCGAAGTCACGTGCGGGCTCGAGATCGTCGAGTTCGCCTGCGGCATCCCGCATCTCCTGAAAGGCGAGTTCAGCGACGCCGTCGGCCGCGGCATCGACAGCTGGTCGCTGCGCCAGCCGGTCGGCGTCGCCGCGGGCATCACGCCCTTCAACTTCCCGGCGATGGTGCCGATGTGGATGTTCCCCGTCGCGATCGCCTGCGGGAACACGTTCGTGCTCAAGCCCTCCGAGAAGGATCCCGGCTGCCCCATTCGCCTCGCGGAGCTCTTCACCGAGGCGGGCGCGCCCCCGGGCGTGCTGAACGTCGTGAACGGCGACAAGGAAGCGGTGGACACGCTGCTCGCGGATCCCGGCGTGGATGCCGTGAGCTTCGTCGGCTCGACGCCGATCGCGGAGTACGTGTATCGCAAGGGCTCGGACGCCGGCAAGCGCGTGCAGGCGCTCGGCGGCGCGAAGAACCACATGGTCGTGATGCCGGACGCGGACCCCGCGGCCGTCGCGCACGCCTTGATCGGCGCCGCCTACGGCTCGGCCGGCGAGCGCTGCATGGCGATCTCCGTCGCCGTCTGCGTCGGCGAGGCCGGCGACCGCCTCGTCGAGGCGCTGAAGCCCGAGCTCGCCGCCATCAAGGTCTTGCCCGGCACGGCCGAGGGCGCCGACATGGGCCCGCTCGTCACGCGCGAGCACCGCGAGCGCGTGCTCGGCTACGTGGACACCGGCGTCAAGGAAGGCGCGAAGCTCGTCGTCGACGGGCGGAAGTTCAGCGTCGCCGGCCACGAGCAGGGCTTCTTCATGGGGCCCGTGCTGTTCGACGGCGTGACGGAGTCCATGCGGATCTACCGCGAGGAGATCTTCGGGCCCGTGCTCGTCGTCATGCGCGTGAAGTCGCTCGACGAGGCGCTCGGGCTCATCGAGCGCCACGAGTTCGGCAACGGCACGACGATCTACACCCGCGACGGCGGCGCCGCGCGCGAGTTCACGCGCCGCGTCACGGCGGGCATGGTCGGCATCAACGTGCCGATCCCCGTGCCCATGGCCTTCCACTGCTTCGGCGGCTGGAAGCGTTCCCTCTTCGGCCCGCTGCACATGCACGGGCCCGACGGCGTGCGCTTCTACACGCGGCTCAAGACCGTCACCGCGCGCTGGCCCGAGGGCTCGCGCGGCGCCGAGTTCACGATGCCGACGATGAAGTAGCGCCCAGTCGCGGCGAGACGGCGCGCGCGATCCCGCGCAGCGCGAGGTACATCACGAGCGCGAAGAGGAGCCAGGCGCCGAGGCCGAGCGCATCCAGCGGGCCCGTCGGCGCGCCCATCGCCTCGATCATCCGGCCCGCCTCCAGCCCGAACTCGCCGAGCGCCGCGAGCGCCTCGGCCTGCGCGCGTTGCTGCTCCCAGAGGGGCCGGAGCGCCAGCGCCGTGGCGAGGAGCGGCACGGCGAAGGCGAGCGGCGCGAGCCGGTGGCGCCAGAGCGCCGGCACCAGGAGCGTCCCGGACGCCAGGAGGACGAGCAGCACGCCCCTGGCGCTGCCCTCCCCGAGCGCTGCGCCGGCCACGTCGCCGGACAGAAGGTCCGCGAGGGTCAGCCTCGCGTCCATGAAGCCGCCCGCCGATACCAGGCTGACGGTGAGCGCCATCACGAGGAAGAGCCCGTAGCCGATCGCGATGTCGATCCCGGCGGCCTTCACGACGCGCGCGCCGAATTGCCGCGCGTCGCCCGTCACGCCCGCCGCACCCCGAAACCCGCATGCAGCGCGAGGCAGACGAGGAGCTGCCAGGCCGCATGGCTCACGAGCAGGAAGGGATCGGAGGCGACCTTGAGCTCGAACGTGGCGCCGCCGAGCGCGCCTGCCACGAGCGCGAGGACGAAAGCCAGCGGCCGGAAGGGCTGCGGCGCGACCAGCCAGACGGCGAGCGCGCAGAGGAGCGCGGCGCCGGCCCCGGTGATCACGAAGGTCGCCAGCACACCGTAGTCGAGGGGGCCTTCCGTCACGAACAGGATCGCGAGCCGGTAGATGACTGCGGACGCAGCGGCGAGCCCCAGGATGCGAAGTGGCCGGTGGTCCGCCGCGGCATACGGGCCGAGCACGAGCGCGCCGAAGAGAGCGCCGACGACGTAGTGGAACCAGAGGCCGGCGTCCGGAACCGCCTCCAGCGGGTCGAGGGCTTCTGCAATGTTGGCGACGAGCAAGTACGCCGCGATCGAGGCGAGTACGAGGAGGAGCTTCGTGAAGAGGGGGAAGCTGGTGCCGGTGGAGGGACTTGAACCCCCGACCTCTCGCTTACGAAGCGACTGCTCTACCAACTGAGCTACACCGGCAGCGGGGCGCGCAGTATAGGCAAGGGCCGGGCCGCGGGCAACGCATCGCCTGATTCGCGCATGGGCGGCGATCTTACGCCCCGCCGGAAATCGCCTCAAATGCCGTGAAAAAGCGTGCGGGCGGCACGGCGCGGCGCCGCTAGCCTCGCAGCATGAACCGTGCAATCCCGCCAGCCGCCGGACACACCCTGCCGGAGCTGCTCGCCATGCTCGCGATCGCCGCGGTGATCGCGACAGCGGCCGTGCCGGTCTTCTCGAACCTCCTGCTGGAGACCCGGATGAACGCGGCGGTCTCGACCGCGATGCACGCGGTGAACCTCGCGCGCCAGTTCTCGGCGACGCGCAGCGAGCCGATCCGCCTCTGCGGCAGCGACGACGCGCACGAGTGCTCCGGTCGCGAGGAATGGGCGGGAAACCTGCTGCTTGCCGATGCAGCGGAGCGCTTTCGCGAGAGCCTCCTGCTCGGCACCGGGGACGGCGCGCCGCGGATCCGCTCGAACCGCCCGGAGATCGACTTCGAAGGCGGCTCCGGCTTCGCCACGCCCGCGACGATCACGATCTGCGACCGCCGCGGCAACCGAGCCGCGCGCGCGGTCATCGTGAGCCGCAGCGGCCGGCCGCGCTCCAGCGACAAGGACGGCTCGTCCAGGGCGCTCACGTGTTGAATGGCCGCGGCTTCACCCTCGTGGAGGTCCTGGTCGCGCTGGCGCTGATGCTCGCGGGGCTCGCGGGCGCCGGGCTCGTGCTCGGCCGCAGCATCCAGCAGGAGCGGGACTCCGGCCACCGCCGGACTGCCATCCGCCTGGCCGGTTCGCTCGCCGAGGAGCTGCGTGCGCTGGACCGCGACGCGGACGCTTCCATCGCGATCGACGCCCCCGAGATTCTCGCGTGGTCCGCGGCGGCCCGCGCCGCGTTGCCCGCGGGCGCGGAAGCGCGCGTCGAACGGGAGGACGGTCCCCCGCCCCGCTACCGGATCACCATCGAGTGGCCCGTCGCGGGCATCGGCCAGCAGCGGCTCGTGCTGCCGGTGACGACATGAGTCGCGCGGCCGGCCTCACGCTCGTCGAGCTCCTGGTCGCGATGGTGATCACACTCGCGGTGGTCGCAGGCTCCACGGCTTTCGTCAGCCGCGGCCGCGCCGCCCATCGCACCAGCGAGTCGCTCGCGCAGGTCGAGGAGTCGCTGGACGCGGCCTTCTCGCTCCTCGCGGACGAGATCCGCAGCGCCGGCTACCTGGGGCTCGCGCCGCCGCGCTCGGTGGTCACGGGGAGCTCGGCGCTCGGCAGCGCCGAGCGCGCTGACCTCGCGGTCGCGGGCGGCTGCGGCGCGTCGCTCGCGCACGACCTCGGCCAGCCCTTCTCCGCGGCGGATGGCGCGTATGCGGCCGCGCCCGGCATCGCGCTCGCCTGCCGACCCTCGCCCGAGGGCCGCGCGGCGCCGCGCGCGGACACGCTGGTGCTGCGCCACGCGCTGGCCGATCCGGGTCGCCCGCAGGCCGGCCGGCTGCAACTCGAGACGACGCTGCGCGCCGCGGCCCTCGCCGCGAACGGCGCCACCGCACTGGGCGCCGGCTCGCGCTGGCATGACCTCGAAGTCGGCGCCTACTACGTGAGCGCCGACTCGACCGGCCGAGCCGGCTGGCCGTCGTTGCGTCGCAAGCGCCTGGTGGGCGGCGCGCGCCCCGCCTTCCAGGACGAGGAGCTGGTCAGCGGCATCTCCGACCTGCAGGTCACGATCGGTCTTGACGATCCCGCGGACGAAGACGGTGCCGTCGACCGGTGGGTTGCACCTGGCGATCTCGCCGGCGGGCTGCCGCGGGCGCTGCGCATCGAGCTGGAAGCCGTCAGCGACATCCCGGAACCCGGGCTCGCCGGCGCAAACCGGCGCAAGCGCGCGTCGCGGATCGTGGAACTGCGGAACGCCGCTAATTCGCCATGAGCCCGGCGATGCGAGGATCCGCGCTGGTCGTCGTGCTCGTGCTGATGTCGGGCCTCGGCGCCATCGCGCTCGCCGCGGCCGCGGCCGCGATGACCTCGCTCGCGCTCGCCGGGCACCAGCAGATGGCGCAGAACGCCTTCGAGGCCGCGGAAACCGGCATCGCCGCTGCGCTGCTTGCGGCAGCCGTGGCGCGCGAGGGCGGGAGAGATGCGGGCACCGTGTTGCCGGAAGACTGGACGGCGCGCGCGGCGTGGCGCACCGAGACGACGGAGGCAGCGGGCCCCGGCGCGCTCCCCGAGGGATTCACGATCGGCGAGAACGACGGAAGCTTCGGCGCGCGGCACTTCTTCGTCATCGCGGACGCAGAGTCCGGCCGCGGAACCCGCTTGCGCCTCGAACAGGGTTTCTATCTCGTGGTGCCGACCTCGTGAGCCGACAGCGCATGACGCGGTCGGCTGCGCTGCTCGCGGGCATCTTCGCCGCTGCGGCGGCCTGCGCCGATGCAGACGAGGCCTGGCTGCAGCGCGCCACGGTGCCGGATGGCCTGAATCCGCTGCTCGCGGTGATCCTCGACCGCTCCGCAGCCACGGCGCGCACGATTCCCGCCGCCGAAGACTACGACCCGGCGCGTGACTACGGACCCGATGTTCCGGAAGCGCTTCGCTGCGATCCTGCCAAGGTCTATTTCCGCCGCGGGCCGGGTCCGGCGCCGGATTGCGCGGCGGAGGCCGGCGTCGAGCTTTGGCCACGCGCTGCGGCGTCCGGGCAGCACTGCGACGCGGCGCGCGCTCCGCTCGCAGCCGCTGGATTCTTCGTCGCCTCTCGCCTGGCGCAGTGGCGCGCGAGCGCCGAGGGCGGCTACTGGGGCGCCCCGTCGGCGGGGAACGAGGGCGCGCTCGAATGCCGTGCCGATCGTGGACGACATGGCGACTCGGCCGGCCGCTGGTATGCGAGCGACGGAACGGGTACCCCGTGGACGGCGGCGCCGGAGCGCGAAATTCCCTGGGACCGGCCGCCGTTCGCGGACGCCTTCATCCTGTATGCCGGCAACTTCCTGAACTACTTGCGCGCGGGAACCGCGCCCGTGGATCATCCGATGGCAGAGCTGCAGGCGACTCGGCTCGCCGCCGCGCTCGCATCCACGGCGGACCTCGACGTCGCGCTCCTGCGCATCGACGACGACGGGCCGGACGGCGGCTACGTCGCGCGTGCGCCGGTACCGAGCGCAACGGCCGCGGCGGAGGTCGCAGCCCTTGCGGCCGCTCCCACGGCCGGCAGCGCCCCGCTGGGCGAAACGCTCACCGAGGCCGCGCGCTGGCTGGCCGGCGCCGCGCGGCATTTCGGCACCGACGGCCGCGCGGATGCTGCTTCGACGCTGCCTGCACAGCCCGGGACGTACCGTTCGCCGTTCGATCACGCCTGCCGCCCGGTGACGCTCGGCTTCGTCACGCCCGGCGAATCGACCGACGACGACCAGGCCGCCGCCGCAGCGGCCGCGCTGCCGGGCTTCGAAGCCGAGACCGGCGGCTGCGGCCTCGACTGCCTCGCGGCGCTCGGCGCCTGGCTGGGCACGACCGACCTGCGCGGCGACCTGCCCGGCGCGCAGTCCGCGCCGCTCGCCTGGCTTACCTCGCCTGCCGATCCGCTCGCCTACGCAAACCTCGTCGCGACCGCATTCCAGCGCGACGCGGCGCCGGCGGCGGAGCCGCAACTCTCTGCAGCGGCCGTGCTGCCGTTCGGCCGCGACGCCGCCGATGCGGGCGTCGTTTTCGGCCTCAGCGCGCCGCGGCCACGCGCGCGCTGGCACGGCAATCATTTCCGCTATGCGCTCCGAGCCGCGGAGAGCCCCCTCGAGACGCCGTCCATCGTCGATCGGGCGGGTGAGCCGGCGATGGACGACGCGTCGGGACTCCCGCGTCCCGGCTCGCAAAGCCTCTGGAGCGACGTGCCCGACGCCGACCTGCTCGCAGGCGGCGCCGCCGGGCGACTGCCGACCCTCGATGCGCGACGCGTCTTCTCCGACGTCGCGAGCCCTCGCCTGCTGGAGCCCGGCAACCGGCTGGACCCAGGCAATGCGCGAGTCGGCCGCGCGGCGCTCGGACTCGCGCCAGGTGACCCGCTGTCGGCGGCCGAGGTGCTCGCGTGGTTCGCCGGCGGACGACCGCCCGGCGATCCCGGCACCGATGCGCCGGCCATCGTGGACGATGCCGTGACCGGCACCCAGGTCGTCCTTTCCGCGAACCAGGACGGCCTGCTGCAGGCGATCGACGCGGCGACGGGCATCGAGCGCTGGGCCTGGATTCCGAAGGCGCTCCTGCCGAGGCTGCCGGAACTCCTCCGCGACGCGCCGGCGATGGCGCGCAGCCACGGCATCGACGGTGCGCTCGTGCTGCATCAGCGCGACGTGAACCGCGACGGCCGCATCGACGCGGTCGCGGGTGAGCACCGCTGGCTGCTGTTCGGCCTCGGCCGCGGCGGGCCCCGCTACTACGCGATCGACCTCGCGCTCATCGACGACCCACGGCTCCTCTGGTCGCTGGAACTCGACGATGCGCAGCTCGAAGCGCGGGCGAATCCGGTCGTCACGCGCCTTCCCGTCGCGGGCAGCGGGCAGAGCGCAGGCGACTGGGTCGTGCTGTTCGCCGGCGGCTACGACCCGCGCTTCGATGCGACGCGCGCGGAAGGCCGCGGCGCCGGCGCCGTGCTCAGGCTCGTGGATGCGGCCTCGGGCCGGACGCTGTGGTCCGCGGGCGGCCCGGAGAGCGACCTGCCGCTTGCAGGACTCGCGAGCCTCGCCGCCGCGCCGCGCGCGCTCGACCTCGACGGCGACGGCAACCTCGACCGGGCCTACGCGCTCGACGTCACCGGCTCGCTGTGGCGCTTCGACTTCGCCGAATCGCGCGCGCCCGCCGAAGCGGCAACTGCGCGGCGCATCGCGCGCCTCGGCACCGGCGAGCAGCGCTGGTTCGCGACGCCCGACGTGTCCGTCGTCGGCAAGGGTCCGGCGAGCCGCCTCGCGATCGCCGCGGGCTCCGGCTGGCTCGCGCGGCCCCGGGACACAGCGATCGAGGACCGCGTGACCGTCGTGTTCGACCCCATCGCCGGCGACACCGGCGGCGAGCTCACGGAAGGAGACCTCTACGATGCAACCGGCGCGGGCGATGGCCTCCCGCCCGACGCGCCGGGCTGGTTCATCCGGCTCGCCGCCCACGGCGCCGGGGAAAAGCTGGCGGGCGAGACGGTGACCTTCGACGGCGCGCTGCATTTCGCGACTTACGAGCCGTTGCCGGCTGAAGACGGCGCGCCCTGCGGCCCCCCGCGCTCGATCGCGCGTCGCTACGCCGTCGACCTGGCGACGGCGCTTCCGCGCAATACCGTCGTGGAGTCGGAAGAAGAAGACCAGCCCGATGAGATCGAGGCGTCGGGACTGCCGGCCGCGATCCGGTTCGGGTTCCCGGCGCGAAGCGGCGAGTCGTGCGTCGGCTGTCGCCCGCGTCCCTTCGGCATCGCCGGCGCGGCGTCCTTCGACACCGGCTACGCCGGCGACCCGGTACGCACTTCATGGCGCAAGCTCGCACCGCCGGCTTCACCCTGATCGAGGTCCTGGTCGCACTCGCGGTCGTCGCGATCGCGACCACGATCGCCGCGGCCGGATACCGGGGGCAGCTGCGACGCAGCCATCGCGCGGAGGCGGTGCAGGCCCTGCTCGTCGCCGCCACCGAGCAGGAGAAATTCCACCTGTCGCACGGGACCTACGGCGATCGCCTGGACGGACGGCCGGGCGACGAACCGCCCGCCATCCCGGTCGCCTCGACGACGCCGGGCCGGCACTACCGGCTGAGCGTGCCGCTTGCGGATGCCGCCGCATACCGCATTGTCGCGACCGCCGCGGACGAGGCGGCCGATCCGCTCTGCCGGGAGTTGTCGATCGACCAGGCGGGGCGGCGCGCAGCGACGGACGCGCGCGGCGCGGACAGCACGGGACGTTGCTGGTGAGCGCGGCTAGCGAAGTGCCTGCGGCAGCCCGAAAACGACGCGTTCCTCGCGCCCGACGACCTCCACCGCGTCCTGCCCGCCCCACTCGCGCAGCCGCCGCACGACGTCCCTGACGAGCGACTCGGGCGCCGAGGCGCCTGCCGTGACGCCGACGGCCCGCTTGCCGTCGAACCACTCGCGCTTCAGGTCCTCGGCGCCGTCCACGAGGTAGCCCGGGATCCCGCGCGTCGTCGCGATCTCCCGCAGGCGATTGGAATTCGAGCTCGAGCGGCTCCCGACGACCACGATCACGTCGCACTGCGCGACGAGCTGCTTCACCGCGTCCTGCCGGTTCTGCGTCGCGTAGCAGATGTCTTCCTTCCGCGGCGTTGCGAGGGAGGGAAAGCGCTCGCGGAGCGCCGCCATCACCTTCGCGGTATCGTCCACCGAGAGCGTTGTCTGCGTCACGACCGCTAGCCGCGCGGCGTCGCGCACCGCCAGGTTCCGGGCGTCGTCGACGGTCTCGACCAGGTGGATGTGCCCGCCCGCATCGGTGTCGAAGCGGCCCATGGTCCCCTCGACCTCAGGGTGCCCGGCATGGCCGATCAGGATCACGTCGCGGCCCTCGCGCGCGTACTTGCCGACCTCCATGTGCACCTTCGTGACGAGCGGGCAGGTCGCGTCGAACACCGCGAGCCCGCGGCGCTTCGCCTGCAGCTCCACGCGGCTGGGCACGCCGTGCGCGCTGAAGATGACGGTCGCGCCGTCCGGCACCTGGTCCAGCTCGTCCACGAACACGGCGCCGAGGCCGCGCAGGCGATCGACGACGAACCGGTTGTGCACGACCTCGTGGCGCACGTAGATCGGCGCGCCGTAGAGCTCGATGGCCCGCTCCACGATGTCGATCGCGCGGTCGACGCCGGCGCAGAAGCCGCGCGGGTTCGCGAGCAGGACCTTCATTCCGCGGCGGGACGGGCCCGCTTCTGCGCGACGATCGCGTCGATGATCAGCATGATCGCGCCCGTCGTGATCGCGATGTCCGCGACGTTGAAGGCCGGGAAGAAGTGCTCGCCCCAGTGGAAGTGCAGGTAGTCGACGACGTAGCCGTCGACGAACCGGTCCCAGGCGTTGCCGGCCGCGCCGCCGAGGATGAGCGCGAGGCCGATGGCGAGCCAGGACTGGCCGCGCGCCGGCAGCCCGCGCAGCCAGGCGAAGATCGCGAGCGCGATCGCCCCGGCGAGCACGAGGAAGAACCATCGCTGCCAGCCACCCGCCTGCGCGAGCAGGCCGAAGGCCGCGCCCTCGTTGTGGAGCCGCGTGATGTCGAGGAAGGGCCCCATCGGCAGGATCTCGTAGAGCCCGAAGCGATTCACGATGAGCCACTTCGTCAGCTGGTCGAGCGCGACGACCAGCACCGAGAGCCAGCCCCAGACGAGCGCCGTGCGCGGCTTCGCGAGGATCTCGTTCATGCGAATTTCCTCGTTTCGCCGGGCAGCTCGAGGTTCCCTGCGCAGCGGCCGCAGATCCCGGGGTGGGCCGGGTCGGAGCCGACGTCCGCGCGACGGTGCCAGCAACGCACGCACTTCGGCGCGCTCTCCACGGTAACCGCGATCCAGGCGCCCTCCTTCGCGACCGTGGTCGCGGCCACGGCGTCCGCCGGGTGCTCGCCGGCGGGGCGGATGCGCGCCTTCGAGGTGATCAGCACGAAGCGAAGCTCGTCGCCGAGCGCGGCCATCCGCCGATGCTGCGCCTCGTCGAGGTAGACGTCCACCGCCGCCTCGAGCGGCGCGCCGAGCGCGCCCGCCGCGCGCAGGCGCTCGATCTCGCGCGAGACGTCGGCCTTCAGCGCGATGACCGCGTCCCAGTCGATGTCGCCGGAAGGCGCGACCGAAGGCAGCGCCCACCACGTCGCGAAGAAGACGGACGGATCCCGCTTGCCGGGCAAGTGCTGCCAGACCTCCTCGGCGGTGAACGAGAGGATGGGCGCGATCCAGCGCACCATCGCCTCGGCGACGTGCCACATCGCCGTCTGCGCCGAACGCCGCGCGATCGAGGCCTTCGGCGTCGTGTACAGGCGGTCCTTCAGGATGTCGAGCCAGAACGCGCCGAGGTCCACGACGCAGAAGTTGTGCACGTCCTGGTAGATCCGGTGGAACTCGTACTTGCGGTAGGCCTCGACGACCTGCGCCTGCAGCGCGGATGCGCGCGCGACGGCCCACCGGTCGAGGTCCGCCATCTCGTGCGCGGCGACCGTGTCGCGCGTCGGATCGAAGCCCGCGAGGTTGCCGAGCAGGAAGCGGACGGTGTTGCGCATCCGGCGGTAGCTGTCCGACATGCGCTTCAGGATCTCGTCCGAGACGTTGATCTCGCCGCTGTAGTCGGTGGCCGCGACCCAGAGCCGGAGCACGTCCGCCCCCAGCGACTGCACGACCTTCTGCGGCGCGACGACGTTGCCGAGCGACTTCGACATCTTCCGGCCCTTCTCGTCGACCGTGAAGCCGTGCGTCAGCACCTGGCGGTACGGCGCGGCGCCCTTGCCGGCGACCGAGGCGAGGAGCGACGAGTGGAACCAGCCGCGGTGCTGGTCCGAGCCTTCGAGGTAGATGTCGGCCGGGAACGGGATGAGGCCGGGGCGCAGCGCCGGCAGGCAGTGGTGCACGCAGCCGGAATCCAGCCAGACGTCCACGACGTCCTCGCACTTCTCGTACACCAGCGCCTCGTCGCCGAGCAGGTGCCGCGGGTTCAGCGAGAACCAGGCCTCGATGCCGTCCTCGGCGACGAGGTCGGCGACCTGCTCGAGCAGCTCCGGCGTCTGCGGATGCGGCTCGCCGGTTTCCCGGTGCACGAACATCGCGAGCGGCACGCCCCAGGCGCGCTGGCGCGAGATGCACCAGTCGGGGCGCGTCTCGATCATGCTGGTGATGCGCTGCTCGCCCCAGGACGGGATCCACTCG
>DASSUY010000017.1:0-9910 GCA_035706525.1 Steroidobacteraceae bacterium | reverse complement strand
CGCCGTGCTCTGCCTGCTGCTGGCAACCGCGGTCGCAACCCCTGCCGTCGCGCAGCCCCATGGCGGGCATGGTCGTGACGGCCGCGCGCGCGTCGCCGCCGAGCGCGCGCTGACCCTGGACCAGGCCGTCGCGCAGGCCGAGCGCCGCTACAAGGCGCGCGCGGTGCGCGCCGAGGAAAAACGCCGCGGCGACCGCATCGAATACCGCATCCGGCTGCTCGGGGAGGACGGCCGCGTGTTCGAGGTGCGCGTCGACGCCGCGACCGGCCGCGAGGGCTGACCGATGCGCCTCCTCGTGCTGGAGGACGACCCGGCACTCCGCGACACCCTGGTTCAGCAGTTCCGTGCCGCGGGCTTCGCGGTCGACGAGGCGGCGGACGGCGTCGAGGGGGAATACGCGGGCCTCGAGTACCCGATCGACGTCGCCGTCGTGGACCTCGGCCTGCCGCTGAAGTCCGGCCTGGACGCGATCCGCGCCTGGCGCAAGGCGGGCCGGAGCTTTCCCGTCCTGATCCTCACGGCGCGCGACAGCTGGCAGGAGAAGGTCGCCGGGCTCGATGCCGGCGCGGACGACTACGTGACGAAGCCCTTCCGCTTCGAGGAAGTGCTCGCGCGCGTCCAGGCGCTGCTTCGCCGCTCGGGCGGCTGGTCGCAGCCCCTGCTCCGGAGCGGCGCCGTCGAGCTCGACACGCGGTCCCAGGAAGTGCGGGTCGCCGGGCGCAGCGTCGAGCTGACGGCTTTCGAGTACCGGCTGCTCGAGTACCTGATGCTGCGCGCCGGGCAGGTCGTGTCGAAGGCGGAGCTGACGGAGAAGCTGTACGAGCAGGACTTCGAGCGGGACAGCAACACGATCGAGGTCTTTGTCGGGCGGCTGCGCCGCAAGCTCGATCCCGACGAGCAGCACCATCCCATCGAAACGCTGCGGGGACGCGGTTACCGCATGGCCCGCGCCGAGTCTTGAGCCGCGGCGCGCCCTCACTGCAGTCGCGGCTGCTGCTGACGCTTGCCGTCCTCCTGCTCGTGTCGGCCGCGGGGGCGGGGCTCGCGCTCGATGCGCTCTACCGGAAACAGGGGCTGCGGGCATTCGGGGATGTCCTCGATGCCCAGGTCATCGCGCTGATCTCGACCGCGGAGATCGAAGCCGACGGCCGGCTCGTGCCGCAGAACCTCGCCGAGCCACGCCTCGCGACGCCCGGCTCCGGCCTGTACGCGGAGATCCTCGGGGAGACGGGTGAATGGCGCTCGCCGTCGATGGTCGGCGCGGGACTGCGGCTCTCCGCGCGGCCCAGGCCCGGCGAGCGGCGGCTCGAGGGTACGCGCCTCGCCGATGGTACCCGCGTGCTCGCGCTCTCCCTCGGCGTGCGCTGGGAACCCGAGGAGGGCGGGTCGCGCGACTACGTCCTCCGCGCCGCGCAGAGCCTCGAGCCCTGGTACGCGGAGCTCCTGCGCGTGCGGACCGGCATCGCGAGCGGGCTCCTGCTGCTGTCCCTGCTGCTGCTCGCAGGGCTCGCCGTGGCGCTTCGCATCTCGCTGTCGCCGCTTCGCCGGCTCGAGCGCGAGATTGCCGACATCGAGGCGGGCCGGAGCGATGCGCTCGGGACCGGCTGGCCGCGCGAGCTCGCGGGCGTGACCGGAAACCTCAACACGCTCATCCTCGGCGAACGCAAGCGGCTCGAGCGTTACCGCTCGACGCTCGGGAACCTCGCGCACAGCCTGAAGACGCCCCTGGCGGCCCTGCGCGGGCTGATCGAGCGGGGCGAGACCGCGCCTGCCGCGCTCGCGCCGCAGCTCGACCGCATGCAGGCCATCGTGCAGCACCAGCTGAAGCGCGCGGTGGTCGGCGGCGGGGGCGCGACGCTCGCCGACCTCGCGATCCAGGACTCGCTGGAGCAGCTGCGAGCGGCGCTCGCGAAGGTGTACCTGGAAAAGGGGATACGGGCGAATGTCGCAGTCGCGGCGGGCACCGCCTACCCGATCGACGCGGGAGACTTCATGGAGCTCGCGGGCAACCTGCTCGACAACGCCTTCAAGTACGGCCGGAGCCGCGTCGAGGTCCGCGCGACGCCCTGGACCGCGGCCGCCTGGCGCCGACCGGGCCTCGTGCTCGAGGTCGAGGACGACGGCGGCGGCATCCCGCCCGCGGAACGCGCGCGCGTGCTCGAGCGGGGCGCGCGGGCGGACGAGACGGTCGCGGGGCAGGGCATCGGCCTCTCCGTCGCCCGCGAGATCGCATCCGCCTACGGCGGCATCCTCGAGATCGGCGAGAGCCGGCTCGGCGGGGCTCGCCTCTCCGTCCGGCTGCCGGGCCGCTGACGTCGGGCGCGGAGCCCGGCGCTCCGTTTATGATGCGGCCGCCGGCCACCGGCATCATCGGGGGGAGAACCATGCGCCAGTCAATCACTGCCGCCCTGCTCGGGATATTCGCAGGAACCGCCATCGGCCAGGAGGCCGTCGACGTCCGCACGGAGCCGGTCGCCCCCGGCGTCTACGTCATGCACGGCGCCGGCGGGAACATCGGCGTCTCCATCGGCCCGGACGGCGTCTTCCTGGTTGACGACCAGTACGCGGTCATGACGCCGAAGGTGGCCGAGGCGCTCGCGAAGCTGACCCCCGAGTCGCCGCGCTTCGTGCTGAACACGCACTGGCACGGCGACCACACGGGCGGCAACGAGAACCTCGCGCAGAAGGGCTCGCTGATCGTCGCGCACGACGACGTCCGCCGACGCATGAGCACGGAGCAGTTCTCGAAGTTCTTCGACCGCACGACCCCGCCGTCCCCGTCCGGCGCGCTGCCGGTCGTCACCTTCAACGACAGCGTGTCCTTCCACCTGAACGGCGACGAGATCCGCGGCATCCACGTCGCGCCCGCCCACACCGACGGCGACGTCTTCATCCACTTCAAGCGCGCCAACGTGATCCACACCGGCGACCTCGTGTTCGCCGGCATGTACCCGTTCGTCGACATCGACTCCGGCGGCTCGGTGGACGGCGTCATTGCGGCCGTCGACCGCATGCTCGCGCTCGCGGACGAGAAGACCCGGATCATCCCCGGCCACGGCGAGCTGACGGACAAGGCGGGGCTCGCGGCCTACCGCGAGATGCTCGCGACGACGAGCGGGCGCGTGCGCGAGCTCGTGAAGGCCGGCAAGACGCTGGAGGAGGCCCTCGCCGCGAAGCCGAACGCCGACTACGACGCGAAGCTCGCCTGGGACTTCATCACGCCCGAGCGCTACCTGACCATCCTCTACCGCGACGCGGGCGGCTCCCTTCCGGTCAAGTGACGTCGAACTTGATGCCCTGCGCGAGCGGGAGGTCGCTCGAGTAGTTGATCGTGTTCGTCTGCCGGCGCATGTAGACCTTCCAGGCGTCCGAGCCCGACTCGCGGCCGCCGCCCGTGTCCTTCTCGCCGCCGAAGGCGCCGCCGATCTCGGCCCCGGACGTGCCGATGTTCACGTTGGCGATGCCGCAGTCGCTGCCGGAGGCTGACAGGAAGCGCTCCGCGTGCTGGAGCCGGTCGGTGAAGATCGCCGACGACAGGCCGTAGTCGGTGTCGTTGTGCATCGTGATCGCCTCGTCGAGCGACTTGAACGGGATCACGTAGAGGATGGGCGCGAAAGTCTCGTGCTTCACGACCGGCATGTCGTGCCGCGCGCGGACGATCGTCGGCTCGACGAAATAGCCGGGGCCGGGCAGCACGCGCCCGCCGCAGAGAACCTCGCCGCCCTGGCGGCGCGCATCCTCGAGCGCCGCCTCGTACTGGCGGACGGCGGACGGGCCGACCAGAGGCCCCATGAGCGTCTTCGGGTCGAGCGGGTCGCCGATGCGGACCTGCTTGTACGCCGCGACGAGGCGACGCTCGACTTCCGACACCAGCTTCTCGTGGACGAGCAGGCGCCGCGTGGTCGTGCAGCGCTGGCCGGCGGTGCCCACCGCGCCGAAGAGGACGGCGGGCACGACGAGGTCGAGGTTCGCGAACTCGTCGACGATGATCGCGTTGTTGCCGCCGAGCTCGAGGAGGCTTCGTCCGAGCCGCGCGGCGACGCGCTCGCCGACGTGGCGGCCGACCTGCGTGGAGCCCGTGAAGCTCACGAGCGCGACGCGGCGGTCGTCCACGAACCGGCTCGCCAGCGCGTTGTCCGACGGGATGAAGAGCTGGAAGATCGGGGGAAGCTCCGCCGCTTCGATCACCGAATTGCAGATCTGCTGGACGGCGAGCGCCGTGAGCGGCGTGTGGTGCGACGGCTTCCACACGCAGATGTCGCCGCAGATCGCCGCCAGGAAGGCGTTCCAGGACCAGACCGCGACCGGGAAGTTGAAGGCCGAGATGATCCCGACCACGCCGAGCGGGTGCCACTGCTCGTACATGCGGTGCTTCGGGCGCTCGGAATGCATCGAGAGCCCGTAAAGCATGCGCGACTGGCCGACCGCGAAGTCGGCGATGTCGATCATCTCCTGCACCTCGCCGTCGCCCTCGGCCTTGATCTTGCCCATCTCGAGGCTCACGAGGCTGCCAAGCAGGCCCTTCTTCGCGCGCAGCGCCTCACCCATGAGCCGCACGGCCTCGCCGCGCCGCGGCGCCGGCACTTCGCGCCAGGCGGCGAACGCGGCGGCCGCGCTCGCCATCACGCGCTCGTAGTCCGCGGCGCCTGCCGGGCGGACCCGGGCGATGACTTCGCCGGTCGCCGGGTTGACCGAGTCGATCAGCGGGGCGTCGGCCGCGGCATGCCAGCCCTCGCCGGACCAGGCGCCGGGATTCACCTCGGCGAGCCCGAGGCCCGCGAGGATCCGGGCGGCGTCGCCCTTGCGCGCGTCCTGCATCGGCTTTCTTTCGGTGTTCATCGCATCGCTCCCGCGCGGCTGCGCTGCTTGCCTGCCTTGCCCTCGGCCATGACCCGCGCCGAGACCGACTTGTCCGTGCCCTGGCTGTACCAGGCGCCGAAGCGGTTCGCCAGCACGTCCGGGAGCCTGAACTGCTCCTGCCGCACGAAGCCGCGGTAGGCCTCCGGCTTCGCGAGCACGAGGTCGACGACCGCGGTGATGCCCGCCGCCGTCGTCACCTGGATCGCCGACCACAGGCGGCCGAGGATCTCCTGCGGGTACACCTTGATGACGTAGTTCTCCTCGCGGAGTTCCCCGTCCTGCCGGCCGCTCACGGCCACGTACACGATCACGACGTCCTGCAGCGTCTGCGGGACGGCGTTCTCCAGGATGCGCTTCAGCGTCACGCGGTCCTGGTTGAGCTTCAGGTCGTTCATGAGGAGCCGCATCTGGGCGCAATGGCCCGGATAACGGATCGTCGTGTAGTTCATGGTCTCGCAGCGCTCGCCGTAGGTCTCGCCGAGCGAGCCGAGGCCGCCGGACGTGTTGAACGCCTCGTACGGCAGGCCGTCGATCTCGATCTCCTCGAGTCCCTCCAGGGGCGCCGATTCGACCGGCTTGCCTTCGGCGATGCCGAGGCAGGGATTGCCGTACTCGTTGATGAGCCCGTCGGTGGACCAGGTCAGCGAGTACTTCAGCATGTTGTTCGGGTGCTGGGGCAGGGCGCCGACCCGCATGCGGACGCTCTTCAGCTCGTCGAAGTGCGAGATGAGCTCGTTGGCGGCGATGGAAATGAACCCCGGCGCGAGCCCGCACTGCGGCACGAAGGCGGTCGCCGCGCCTTCGGCCGTCGCGCGGACCGAGCGCGTGACCTCGACGTCCTCGGTCAGGTCGAAATAGTGCAGTCCCGCGGCGCGGGCCACCTTCGCGACGCCCGGGTTGCAGAAGTACGGGAGGGAAGAGATGACGGCGTCGCAGGGGTGGTCGGCGACGTGCTTGGCGAGGGCCGCCGCGTCGGCGGCGTCCACGGCATGGGCGGTGAGGTTCTTGCGGCCATGGGCCCGCACGACGGAGCGGGCCGCATCGCCCGCCACGTCGGCGAGCTGGACCTCGTAGCCGCCGGCGTCCGCCAGCAGTCCGGAAATGAGCGCGCCGATCTTGCCGGCGCCCAGGATGAGTACGCGGTGCATCGGAAAACCACCTCGAAACGGGTGGCGCATTCTGCCCATTCCGGGCGCCATAAACCACCCCTTGGCGGGCCTGTTTTTGCAGTGCAACCCCCAACGTGTACGATGGCTGCAGCCATGAACGTCGCGCTCGAAAGCGGTCTCTGGACGCCGGACAGCTGGCAGCGCCTGCCGGCCCTGCAGCAGCCGGCTTATCGCGACCCGGCGCGGCTCGCCGAGGTGCTGGCGGAACTCGCGCGGCTGCCGCCGATCGTCGTGTCCTGGGAGATCGACCAGCTCAAGGAAGAGCTGGCGGCCGCCCAGCGCGGCGAGCGCTTCCTGCTGCAGGGCGGCGACTGCGCAGAGAGCTTCGCCGATTGCAGCTCGGACACGATCGCCCGCAAGCTCAAGATCCTCCTGCAGATGAGCGTCGTCCTGTTGCACGGGCTGAAGAAGCCCGTCATCCGCGTGGGCCGGATCGCCGGGCAGTTCGCGAAGCCCCGTTCCGCCGACTCCGAGACGCGCGACGGCGTCACCTTGCCCTCGTACCGCGGCGACCTCGTGAACCGCGCCGCCTTCACGGCGCCGGACCGCGAGGCGGATCCCGAGCTGCTCCTGCGCGGCTATGAGCGGGCGGCCCTGACGCTCAACTTCGTGCGCGCCCTGGTGGACGGCGGATTCGCCGACATGCACCACCCGGAGTACTGGGACCTCGGCTTCCTGCAGCACGCGAAGCTCCGCGACGCCTATCGCCGGATCATCGACTCGATCTCCGACTCGCTCGACTTCTACGCGGCGATCTCGGGCACGCCCGTGCACGAGGCCTCGCAGGTGCGCTTCTATGCGAGCCATGAAGGACTGCACCTTCACTACGAGCAGGCGCAGACCCGCTACCTCAAGCGCCGGCAGCGCTGGTACAACCTTTCGACGCACATGCCCTGGATCGGCCTGCGGACCGCCCGCCCGGGCGGCGCGCACGTCGAATATTTCCGCGGCATCGCGAACCCCATCGGGGTGAAGGTGGGCGAGGGAACGGATGCGACGACGCTGGGCGCACTCGTGCGCACGCTGAACCCGGACGACGAGCCGGGCCGCCTCACGCTGATACACCGCTTCGGTGCCTCGCGCATCGCGGAGGCGCTGCCCCCGATGATCCGCGCGGTCCGGGAGACCGGCCGGCAGGTGCTCTGGATCTGCGACCCCATGCACGGGAATACGGAGACGACGCCGCAGGGCGTCAGGACGCGGCGCTTCGAGAACATCCTGGCGGAGGTCGAGTCGGCCTTCCGCATCCACGAGCAAGCGGGGTCGGTGCTGGGCGGCGTGCACTTCGAGCTGACCGGCGACGACGTCACCGAATGCACCGGCGGCGCCCGCGGGCTCGCAGACGCCGACCTCGCGAGGGCCTACCACACGACCGTGGATCCGCGCCTCAACTACGAGCAGGCCCTCGAGCTCGCGATGCTGATCGGCCGCCTCGGCACGCGGCGCTGACCCGTGGCGCCCGCCACCCGGCCATGATCGACAAAGCGGAAGGCGAGGGCGGCCCGGAGCCCCACGGCGAAGTGCTGACGCCGGCTGCGATCGCCTTCGTCAACGGCCTCGCATCCAAGTTCGGCGGCGAACGCCTCGAGCTTCTCGCCCGTCGCGAGGCGCTGCAACGGCAATTCGACGCCGGCGCCCTGCCGGACTTCCCGGAGGAGACCCGCGCCCTGCGCGAGGCGGAATGGCGCGTCGGCGCGATTCCCGCCGACCTCACGGATCGACGCGTCGAGATCACGGGCCCGCCCGAGCGCAAGATGGTGATCAATGCGCTGAACTCGGGCGCCAACGTCTTCATGGCGGACTTCGAGGATTCGCTCTGCCCGGCCTGGGGCAACCTCGTCGACGGGCAGCTGAACCTCATGGGCGCGGTGCGCCGGACGCTCGCGCACGAGTCGCCGGAGGGCAAGTCGTACCGCCTCGCCGAGCGCACGGCGGTGCTCGTCGTCCGCCCGCGCGGCTGGCACCTGCCGGAGAAGCACTGGCTGCAGGGCGGCGAGCCGATCGCCGGGGCGTTCATGGACTTCGGCCTGTACCTGTACCACAACGCGGCGGAGCTCATCGCGCGCGGGACGGGACCCTACTTCTACCTGCCGAAGCTCGAGAACCGCTTCGAGGCGCGCCTGTGGGCCCGCGTGATCGAGGACGCGGAGCGGCGGCTCGGGTTGATGCGCGGGACCGTCAAGGTGACCGTGCTGATCGAGACGATCACCGCGGCGTTCGAGATCGACGAGATCCTGCACGAGCTCCGCGACTGGATCGTCGGCCTCAATTGCGGCCGCTGGGACTACATCTTCAGCTTCATCAAGAAGTTCGGGCATCGCCCGGAGTTCCTGCTGCCCGACCGCGGCAGCGTCACCATGACGACCCACTTCCTCCGGTCCTACTCGCAGCTCGTGATCCAGCGCTGCCATCGCCGCGGCGCGTTCGCGATGGGCGGCATGGCGGCGCAGATCCCGATCAAGGGCGACGCGGCGGCCAACGAGCAGGCGCTCGCGCGCGTGCGCGCCGACAAGGAGCGCGAGGCCGGGGACGGCCACGACGGCACCTGGGTCGCGCACCCGGGGCTCGTCCAGGTCGCGCGCGAGGTCTTCGACCGCCTGATGCCGGGGCCGAACAACCTCGGACGCCTGCGCGAAGACGTGCGCGTGACGGGCGCGGACCTGCTGGCCGTGCCGGAAGGGCGCGTCACGACCGCGGGGCTTCGCAACAACGTGGACGTCGGCATCCGCTACCTCGCAGCCTGGCTCGGCGGCAACGGCTGCGTGCCGATCCACCACCTGATGGAAGACGCGGCGACCGCCGAAATCTCGCGCGCCCAGCTCTGGCAATGGGTGCGACATAACGCGGTGCTCGAGGATGGGACCGCCGTCACGCTCGCGCGCGTGCGGGAGGAGGCAAAGTCCGTGCTCGGTGAAATACGCCGCGAAGCCGGCGACGACTGGAGCCAGGGACACTACGAGCGCGCCGCAGCCCACCTCGACCGGCTGACGGCCGCGGACACGTTCGCGCCGTTCCTGACGCTGGACGCCTACGAAGACATCGACTGAACGGGAGCATCCATGAGCCTTGTGACCGCCGCCCAGATCGAAAGCCAGTGGATGGACAGCCCGCGCTGGAAGGGCGTGGTGCGCGGCTACGCCGGCGCCGACGTCGTGCGACTGCGCGGCACGGTCCAGGTCGAGCACACGCTCGCGCGGCTCGGCGCCGAGAAGCTCTGGCGCTACCTGCACGAGCTGCCGTTCGTGAACGCGCTCGGTGCGCTCACCGGCAACCAGGCGATGCAGCAGGTGCGGGCGGGGCTGAAGGCGATTTACCTCTCGGGCTGGCAGGTGGCGGGCGACGCCAACAACGCCGGCGAGATGTACCCCGACCAGTCGCTGTATCCGGCGGACTCGGTGCCCGCGGTCGTGCGCAGGATAAACAACACGCTCCTGCGCGCGGACCAGATCTGCCACGCGGAGGGCAACGACAGGATCGACTGGCTGCAGCCCATCGTCGCGGATGCCGAGGCGGGTTTTGGCGGCGTGCTCAACGCCTTCGAGCTGATGAAGGCCATGATCGAAGCGGGCGCCGCCGGCGTGCACTTCGAGGACCAGCTGTCGAGCGCCAAGAAGTGCGGGCACATGGGCGGCAAGGTGCTCGTGCCGACGCAGGAAGCGATCAACAAGCTCGTGGCGGCGCGCCTCGCCGCCGACGTCTGCGGCGTGCCCACCGTGCTGGTCGCGCGTACCGACGCGGAGTCGGCGACGCTCCTGACCTCCGACGTGGACCCGCGCGACCACGCCTTCATCGCCTCGCGCGAGCGCACGGCGGAGGGATTCTTCCCGGTGAAGGCCGGCATCCCCCAGGCCATCGCGCGCGGCATCGCCTACGCGCCGTAC
>DASSUY010000016.1:0-6502 GCA_035706525.1 Steroidobacteraceae bacterium | reverse complement strand
CTGCCGCTGCGGCAGGCCGACGGGCGCGAGGCCCTCCGGCTTCCAGGGCTTCAGGCGGCCCCACTGCCCGTCCAGCCGCGCGCAGAGCGCGGCGAAGAGCGCATTGACGCCGGCGTCGTTGAACTGGCTCGCGATGGTCGGGTAGACCGGCAGCTCCTCCGGCGGCGTCTTGAACAGCTTGCGGTTGCGGGCGACCTGCTTGCGCACGTCGCGCAGCGCGTCCTCCGCCCCGCGCTTCTCGAACTTGTTGAGCGCGATGAAGTCGGCGAAGTCCAGCATGTCGATCTTCTCGAGCTGGCTGGCCGCGCCGTAGTCGGCGGTCATGACGTAGAGCGAGAGGTCGACGAGGTCGACGACCTCGGTGTCGCTCTGCCCGATGCCGGCGGTCTCGACGACGACGAGGTCGAAGCCCGCGGCCTTCAGGAGCTGCACCGTGTCGGAGAGCACCGCCGAGGTCGCGAGGTGCTGCCGGCGCGTCGCCAGCGAGCGCATGAAGAGCCGCTCGTTCGCGAGCGCGTTCATGCGGATCCGGTCGCCGAGCAGGGCGCCGCCCGATCGACGCCGGGTCGGGTCCATCGCGACCACCGCGACGCGGCGGTCCGGGAAGAAGCGCACGACCCGGTTCAGGATCTCGTCGGTCAGCGAGGACTTGCCGGCGCCGCCGGTGCCCGTGATGCCGAGGACCGGCGGGCGGTTCAGGGTCTTCGAGGCGAGCGCGCGCAGCCGCGCGACGTCCGCATCCTCGCCCTGCTCGAGGAGCGTGATGGCGCGCGCGAGGTTCGCGGGCTCGCTCGCCGAGACGGCGTCGCCGTCGAACACCGGGCGGGGCGAAGCCCGCACGCGGCGGAACACGTCCTCGATCATGCCGTCGAGGCCGAGTTTCAGGCCGTCGTCCGGCGTGTAGATCTTCTCGATGCCGTAGGCTTCGAGCGCCTCGACTTCCTGCGGCGAGATCGTCCCGCCGCCGCCGACGACCACGCGGATGTGCGCGGCGCCCTCGGCCTTCAGCATGTCCACCATGTAGCGGAAGTACTCGTTGTGCCCGCCCTGGTAGCTGCTGACGGCGATGCCGTCGGCGTCCTCCTGGATCGCCGCGCGCACGATGTCCGCGACGCTGCGGTTGTGGCCGAGGTGGACCACCTCCGCCCCGTGCGCCTGCAGGATGCGCCGGATGATGTTGATGGCCGCGTCGTGGCCGTCGAAGAGCGAGGCGGCGCTCACGAAGCGCAGCGGCCCGCGCGGGGACTCCGCCGCTTTTTCAATGCGTTCGGCCGGGCTGCTCATCGAAATCCTCCTGCGCGGGGCACGGCCAGTTTAGCGTCGCGGTCCCTGCGCTGCGCCCCGGGCGCGCAGGACGTTCTGTCAGACAGGGCGACAGGCGACAGCCGCCCCTTTTGCAGGGCAAAATAGGCCCCACCCTCACTTCCAGGAAACGGACCATGGCCAGCGATCCTGTCGTCATCCTGAGTGCCCGCCGCACGCCGATCGGCGCGATGCTGGGCGTATTCGCGGGCGTGCCGGGCCATGCCCTGGGCGCCGCCGCGATCAAGGGCGCCCTCGAAGCGGCGCGCATCGACCCCGCGCGCGTGGACGAGGTCGTGATGGGCTGCGTGCTGCCCGCCGGCCAGGGCCAGGCCCCGGCGCGCCAGGCGGCGTTCGGCGGCGGCCTGCCGAAATCCGTCCCCGCGACCACCGTGAACAAGATGTGCGGCTCGGCCATGCGCGCCGTGATGGACGGCGCGGACCGCATCAACGCGGGCAGCGCCGACTTCGTGGTCGCGGGTGGCCTCGAGTCGATGACGAACGCGCCCTACCTGCTGGCGAAGGCGCGCGCCGGTTACCGGCTCGGCCATGGCGAGCTCCTCGACCACATGTTCTACGACGGCCTGCAGAGCCCCTGGGACGGCAAGCTCATGGGATGCTTCGCCGACGCGACGGCCGCGAAGTACGCCTTCGGGCGCGCCGAGCAGGACGCTTTCGCGGCCGAGTCCGTGAAGCGCGCGGTCGCCGCCGTCGAGTCCGGCGCCTTCGCCGAGGAGATCGCGCCGGTCGCGGTCAAGGACCGCAAGGGCGAACGCCTCGTGGACCGCGACGAGACGCCGTTCACCGTCTCGCTGGACAAGATCCCCGCGCTCAAGCCCGCCTTCGGCAAGGACGGCACGGTCACCGCCGCGAGCTCCTCGTCGATCGCGGACGGCGCCGCCGCGCTCGTGCTCGCCCGCGCGAGCGCCGCGCAGAAGGCGGGCCTTCAGCCCGTCGCGCGCATCGTCGCGCACGCGAGCCATGCGCGCGAGCCGGAGTGGTTCACCATCGCGCCGGTCGGCGCCATCGAGCTCGCGCTGAAGCGGGCCGGCTGGAAGGCCGCGGACGTCGACCTCTACGAGATCAACGAGGCCTTCGCGGTCGTGACGATGGCGGCGATGAAGGACCTCGGCATCCCGCGCGAGAAGGTCAACGTGCACGGCGGCGCCTGCGCCCTCGGGCACCCGATCGGCGCGACCGGAGCCCGCATCCTCGCGACGCTCGTGCATGCGCTTCGCCGCCACGGCAAGAAGCGCGGGCTCGCCGCGCTCTGCATTGGCGGCGGCGAGGCGACCGCGGTCGCCGTCGAGCTCAGCTGACGGCGGACGCAACCGGCGCCTCCGCGACCTCGGTCGCGAGGTCGATGCCCGCCACTTCGTAGCCGCGGCGGAAGTCGCGCGTGTGCCGCGTCATCCACTCGGCGGCCGCCTTCGCGTCACGCGCCGCGACGGCCGCGACGATCTCCCGCTGCGCCGCCTCGATGCGGGCGCGCGCCTGCGGCACCCGGTCGATGATCTCGGCGAGGCTCGGCTTCAGGAGCCGGAGCATCGGCTCGTTCAGCAGCATGAAGACGGGATTGGCGGCCGCTTCCGCGAGTGCATCGAAGAAGGCCGCGACCTCGGTGACGGCGGCCTGGCGCTCCCCCTTGCAGGCGGCGTAGCGCCCGGCCGCGGCGGTCAGCTTCGCGAGGGCGGCCTTCGAGCGCCGCGTCGCCGCAGCGGCGGCGATGCCGGGCTGCACGGCCTGCAGGGCCTCCCACACGTCGATCACGCGGGCGCGATGGAGCGCGAGCGCCTGCGACAACCCGCCACCCACCGCTTCGCGCGTCGGGCGCGTGACGTAGAGCCGCTTGCCGCCCCGGCGCCGGCCGAGGAGACCGGCGCTCTCGAGCTTTCGCAGCGCCTCGCGGACCGTCGAGCGATTGACCTCGAACTGCCGGGCGAGCTCGGTCTCCGTCGGCAGGGCCTCGCCTTCCGCCAGTTCACGACGCAGGATCCGCGCGCGGATGGCCTCGGAAACCCGGAGGTAGGCGGGGGCGTAGGCGACCGGCTGGAACATGCATCACCCTTGGGAAATAAGGTCTTGCGTGTCTGATTGTCCGACAATATGATGCCCGAATCAAGCCGGCAGCCGGCGGAGGGCCGCATGTTCCCCATCGATTTCGACTTCGCCCTGGGCGCGCGCGTCGACGAGCTGCGCGCCGCCGTGCGCGAGTTCGCCCTCCGGCGCATCGCCCCGATCGCCGGCGAGATCGACCGCAGCAACCGCTTCCCGCGCGAGCTCTGGCCCGCGATGGGCGAGATGGGCCTCCTCGGCATGACGGTTCCCGAGGAGTACGGCGGCCTCGGCTTCGGCTACCTCGAGCACGTCGTCGCGATGGAGGAGATAAGCCGGGTCTCGGGCTCCGTCGGGCTCTCTTACGGGGCACACTCGAACCTCTGCGTGAACCAGCTGCGGCGTTTCGGTACCGAGGCGCAGAAGCGCCGCTACCTCCCCCGCCTGGTCTCCGGCGAGCACGTCGGGGCGCTCGCCATGAGCGAGCCGGGCGCGGGCTCGGACGTGGTCGCGATGCGCACCCGCGCCGAGCGCAAGGACGGCGGCTACGTGCTGAACGGCTCCAAGATGTGGATCACGAACGGCCCCGAGGCCGACACCGCGGTGATCTATGCGACCATCGAGCCGGGCAGCGGCGCGAAGGGCATCACCGCGTTCATCCTCGAGCGGGGCATGAAGGGCTTTCGCGCGGCGCAGAAACTCGACAAGCTCGGCATGCGGGGCTCCGACACTTCGGAGCTCGTGTTCGAGGACTGCTTCGTGCCGGATGCGAACGTGCTCGGCCGGCCGGGCGGCGGCGCGGAGATCCTGATGTCGGGGCTCGACTACGAGCGACTGGTGCTGACGGGCGGGCCGCTCGGGCTCATGCGCGCGGCCCTCGACCTCATCGTGCCCTACCTCCACGACCGCCAGCAGTTCGGGCGGCCCATCGGCAGCTTCCAGCTGATGCAGGCGAAGCTCGCCGACCTCTACGCCGACTGCAATTCGACCCGCGCCTACGCCTACGCCGTCGCGCGCGCATGCGACGCGGGGCGCACGACGCGCTACGACGCCGCCGCCTGCCTGCTCGCGGCGTCGGAGAAGGCGACGCGGGCGGGCCTCGAGGCGGTCCAGGCCCTCGGCGGCAACGGCTACATCAGCGAATTCCCGGCGGGACGGATCCTGCGCGACGCGAAGCTCTACGAGATCGGCGCCGGGACGAACGAGATCCGCCGCATGCTGATCGGCCGCGAGCTGCTCCGGGCCACGGCGCCGTGACGCGGCTCGCCTCGCGCGCGGACACGGGCGGCGCGGAGTTCCGCGCGAACGCCGACCACATGGCCGGGCTCGTCGCCGAGCTCAAGCGGCGCCAGGCGCTGGCCGCACTCGGCGGCGGCGAAGCGGCGCGCGCGAAGCACGTCGCGCGCGGCAAGCTCCTGCCGCGCGACCGCATCGAGGCGCTGCTCGATCCCGGCAGCCCCTTCCTCGAGATCGCGCCCCTCGCCGCGGGCGGCATGTACGGCGAGGACGCGCCGGCGGCCGGGCTCGTCGCGGGCATCGGCCGCGTCCACGGCGAGGAGATCCTGGTCGTCGCCAACGACGCCACCGTCAAGGGCGGCACCTACTACCCCATCACCGTGAAGAAGCACCTGCGCGCGCAGGAAATCGCGCAGGAGAATCGCCTGCCCTGCGTCTACCTCGTCGACTCGGGGGGCGCCTTCCTGCCGCTGCAGGACGAGGTGTTCCCGGACCGCGAGCACTTCGGGCGCATCTTCTACAACCAGGCGCGGCTCTCGGCCGCAGGCATCCCGCAGATCGCGGTCGTGATGGGCTCCTGCACCGCCGGGGGCGCGTACGTGCCCGCGATGTGCGACGAATCGATCATCGTGCGCAACCAGGGCACGATCTTCCTCGGCGGGCCGCCGCTCGTGAAGGCCGCAACGGGCGAAGTCGTCGACGCCGAGACGCTGGGCGGGGGCGACGTCCATGCGCGGACCTCGGGCGTCGTCGACCACCTCGCCGACAACGATGCCCATGCGCTCGCGCTCGCGCGCGAGATCGTCGCGAGCCTCAATCATCGCCCGGCCGCCTGGCTCGGGCGCCGCGAGGCCACGCCGCCCGCCGTCGACCCCGACGGCCTCTACGGCGTCGTGCCGAAGGACCTGCGCCAGCCCTACGACGTGCGCGAGGTCATCGCGCGCCTCGTCGACGGCTCGGAGTTCCACGAGTTCAAGCCGCTCTACGGGAAGACGCTCGTCTGCGGCTTCGCGCAGCTCTGGGGCTACCCGGTCGCGATCCTCGCGAACAACGGCATCCTGTTCTCGGAGTCCGCGCTGAAAGGCGCGCACTTCGTCCAGCTCGCGAACCGCCGCAGGGTGCCCCTGCTCTTCCTGCAGAACATCACGGGATTCATGGTCGGGCGGCGCTACGAAGCGGGCGGCATCGCGCGCGACGGCGCGAAGATGGTGACCGCGGTCGCCTGCTCGACCGTGCCGAAGCTCACCGTCGTGATCGGCGGCTCCTTCGGCGCGGGCAATTACGCCATGTGCGGGCGCGCCTACGGCGGCCGCTTCCTCTGGAGCTGGCCGAACGCCCGCATCTCCGTCATGGGCGGCGAGCAGGCGGCGAGCGTGCTCGCGACCGTGCGCCGCGACGGCGTGGAGGCGAAGGGCGGGCGCTGGCCGGAGGCGGAGCAGGAGGCCTTCATGGCCGGCATCCGCGAGCAGTACGAGTCCCAGGGCAATCCGTACTATGCGACCGCGCGGCTCTGGGACGACGGCGTCCTCGACCCGCTGGACACGCGGCGCGTGCTCGGGCTCGCGCTCGAGGTCGTGGCGCGGGGACCCGCCCCCGCCGCCGAGTCATACGGCGTGTTCCGGATGTGACCGCGATGCTCCGCAATTCGCGCGACGCCCGCGGCGTCGTGACACTGGCCCTGGACCGGCCCGAGGCGAAAAATGCGCTCTCGGCCGCGCTCCTCGCCGAGCTTACTGCGGCGCTGGAGGCGCTTGCGGGCGACCCGGGCGTGCGCGCCGTCGTCCTGACCGGCGCCGGGAGCGTCTTCTGCGCGGGCGCCGACATCGCGGAAATGCGCGCCGCGGGCGAGGCCGCGCCCGAGGCGAACGAGGCCGACGCGCGCCGGTTCGCGAAGATGCTGGAGACGCTC
>DASSUY010000015.1:0-9174 GCA_035706525.1 Steroidobacteraceae bacterium | reverse complement strand
GCCTTGAGCGAGCAGCCGTTGTCCCTGATCGGGACGCCCGTCACCTTGCCGATGAGCCAGTTCGCGATCTTCGAGGGAATCTTCCGCGACACGAGCTTGTCCTGCCGGTTGAAGCGCCAGCCGACGACGATGTCGTAGCCCTCGTTGATCTTCGCCAGGAAGTGCTCGATGTCCCGCGGGTCGTTCTGCAGGTCGCCGTCCATGGTCACGAGCACGCGACCGTTCGCCTGCTCGATGCCGGCGGCCATCGCCGGCGTCTGGCCGTAGTTGCGCCGGAACTTCACGACGCGCACGCGCTCGTCGGCGCGGGCAATGCCGGTCGCGACCTCGAGCGTCCCGTCGCGGCTGCCGTCGTCGACGAACACCATCTCGAAGGCGACGCCGAGGGGCTCGACCGCCTCGACGATCGCCCGGTGCATGGCCGCGATGCTTTCCTCTTCGTTATAGAAGGGTACGATTACGGACAGGTCCGGCTGGGATGACATACCTTTCCATTTTCGCAGCCCGCGGGCTGCCGCCGGTGGGTGTTATGTCACGAATCCATGCCGACCGGCATCAGACCCAATTGGAAAGGCACGCCCGATCAATAAGTTAAAAGTCGCCGTCGTCGCGGCTTGCCCCTTTCCGGTCCCGCGTGGCACGCCCATCCGCATCCTGCGGCTGGCGGAGGCCGTGGCCGACCGTGGTCACGAGGTCCACGTCGCCACCTACCACCTGGGGGAGGGCCCGGTAGCCCCCAACGTCCAGGTCCACCGGATCGCCGACGTGCCGTCCTACCGCAAGCTGGGACCCGGGCCGGCCGTCGGGAAGCTGTTGCGGGTCGATCCGGCCCTGGCGGGCCTCCTGCGCCGTCTCCTGCGGCAGGAGCGCTTCGACGTCATCCATGCGCACCATTTCGAGGGCCTGCTGGTGGGGGCTGCCGCCCGGCGGGGCCTCGGCGTGCCCCTTGTCTTCGACGCCCATACCCTGCTGATGTCGGAGTTGCCCTATTACTCACTGGGCCTGCCCGCGGGCGCCAAGGTGACGCTGGGTCGCTGGGCTGACCGGCTCTTCCCCCGGCTCGCCGACCACACCATCTGCGTGACCGAGACCATCCACGACAAGCTGGTCGGCCAAGGCGGGTTCGATCCTGCGAAGGTCTCCGTGGTCTCGAACGGGACCGAAATCGAGCACTTCGATCCGGCGCGCGTCGGCAGCGTCGCCCCGCGTCCCGGCCGCACCCTCGTCTTCACCGGGAACCTCGCCAGTTACCAGGGCATCGACCTGCTGCTGAAGGCCTTCCAGCGCGTCGTCGCCCGCGTGCCGGAGGCGCGGCTCCTGATTGCGAGCGACTCGTCCTTCGGGCCGTACGAGGCGCTCGCGCGCCAGCTTGGCATCCGGGACCACGTCGACGTCGAGCGCTCGCCGGCCTTCGCCGACCTGCCGGGCCTGCTCGCCAGCGCGGAGATCGCGCTGAACCCGCGAGAAAACGCCGACGGTATTCCCGTCAAGCTGCTGAATTACATGGCGGCGGCCCGGCCGACGGTTTCCTTCCAGGGTTCCGCGCCCGGCGTCACGCACGGCCTGAACGGATGGCTCGCGAAGACTGGGGACGTCGGAGCTTTCGCCGAGGGTGTAGTCATCCTCCTACAAGATCGCGAGCGCGCACGTGCGATGGGGCAGGCCGCGCGGGATTATGTCGTGGAGAACGCCAGCTGGCCGAAGGCAGCGGAGCGCTGCGAGCGGATTTTCGAGTCGCTGCGCGCGCGAATGACATAAAGGTTTTGAACAATAAGCGGCGTCCTGCCGCTAAGATGTCCGCAAGCGTTCAACAAGGCGGACGGATGGCGTTCAATATTTCCGACTGGCTGCTCCGGCGACGGATCGGTGCGCAGGTGCGCACTTCCGGGCGCCCCGTGGAGCATCGCCGGATCGGCAATCCCTACCACGCCGTCAGCATCGAGACGGGCATGCGCAGCTGCGAGGCTGCCCGCGAGCTCGAGGGCATCCGTTTCCTGTCGAGCGAGGCGCCGATGCTGCCGCTCGATCGCTGCACGCAGTCCACCTGCCAGTGCCGCTACATCCACCACGACGATCGCCGCAGCCAGCGTGACCGGCGCGTGCAGTTCCCCAATCCCCACGCCGTGCGGAACGGCGAGCGCCGGCAGGGCACCGGGCGGAGAATCACCGACTAGCCAAGGGAGGCCGCGGTCCATGTCCGATCCCAGGGAGGGGTCCGCCGCCATCGTTCCGGTCTTCGTGTTCTCGCTGCCGCGCTCCGGCTCGACACTGCTGCAGCGCATGCTGGCGACGCATCCGGCGATCGAAACCGCCTCGGAGCCCTGGATCCTGCTGCCATTCCTGTACGCTCTGCGGCGCAAAGGCGTGTACGCGGAGTACGGCCACCGCACTTCCATCCGGGCGCTGGAGGATTTCGCCTCCGGACTGCCGGGCGGCGAGCGCCAATACATCGAAGCCGTCCGTGACCTCGCGCTGCACCTGTACCGGGAGCGGGCTGGCGCCGGCGCGCGGTATTTCGTGGACAAGACGCCGCGCTACCACGTGATCGCGGGAGAAATCCTGCGGATGTTCGACGACGCACGTTTCATCTTCCTGTGGCGCAATCCGCTCGCGATCGTCGCGTCCATGATCGAGGGCTGGGGGCGCGGCCACTGGAACCTCTACGAGTTCGAGGTCGACCTGCATGACGGCCTGGAGGCCCTGGTGGACGCGCAACGGGCCGCCGGCGAGCGCGCGATCTCGGTGCGTTTTGCCGAGCTGGTCGACGCGAGCCCGGATTCGCGCGACCGCATCTTCTCGTTTCTCGGCCTGAAAATGATCGACGCCGACCCGGAGCGACAGGTCGAGGTGCAACTCGATGGCCGCATGGGCGATCAAACCGGCGTGCGCCAGTACAGCCGCCTGAGCCAGGAGCCGCGGATCAAATGGACGAAGACGCTCGGGAGCCCGCTGCGGAAAGCCTGGTGCCGGCGATACCTCCGCTGGATCGGCCGCGAGCGCCTGCAGGCGATGGGCTACGACTTGGACGAGCTGCTGCGGGAATTGGATGCCATACCGACTTCCTGGCGGACGGTGCCGGCGGACGCGATCAGGATGCTGGCCGGGCGGTTCGTGCGGGCGTTCGAGCCCTGGATCCTGCGGGACAAGCTGGACGACCTCCGGCACGGCCACCGCCTGCACCCGCACTCATAAAGGGGACGCTCACCTTTTTCGGCACGGCGGAAAGGTGGGCGTCCCTTTCAGCGGATCTTGAACTCTTCCGACTGCAGCCCGTGGCGGGAGAGCAGCTTGTAGAAATCCGTGCGGTTCCGGCCGGCGAGCTTGGCGGCCTGGGTGACGTTTCCGCGCGTGATCTGCAAGAGCTGCACGAGGTAGTTCCGCATGAACTCGTCGCGGGCCTCGTCGAAGGTCGAGACCTGCGGTGCCGTGCCGCTGCCGAGGGCGCGCTGGAGAAGCTCGGCGCTGATCACCGGGCCGGTGGCGAGCGAGACTGCGTGCTGGAGGAGCGTCGCGAGCTGGCGGACGTTGCCCGGCCACTCCCCGACCATCAGGAGCTCGATGGCCTCCGGCGCCAGCACGTGCCGCTTGCCGGTCGAGCGGGCGAGCTCGTCCATGAAGTGCGCCGCGAGGAGCGGCACGTCGTCGCGACGCTGCGAGAGCGGCGGCAGGTCGATGCGGCTGACGCTCAGCCGGTAGTAAAGGTCTTCCCGGAACTTGCCGCGCTGGATCGCGTCGGGCAGGTTCCGCGCGGTCGTCGAGATGATGCGCGAGGCAGCGTGGTCGGTGAGGCTGTTGAGTGCGATCTGCAGGTCGGCCGGCAGGTCGCCCACCTCGTCCAGCAGCACGGTGCCGGCAGGGGCATCGGCGGGCTTCGGCGGGTCCTCGGGCTCGGCGCGGCCTTCGAGGATCGCGTGCAGCGACTCCTGGGTCGCCGTGACACAGGCGAGCGTCAGGAACCGGCCGCCGCGCCGCCCGCTCGCCTGGTGGATGGCGCGCGCGAGCTGAGCCTTGCCGGTGCCGGGCTGCCCGGTGATCAGCAGTGGCGCATCGGAGCCCGCAGCCATGAGCGCCTGCGAAAGCCGCTCCTCCATGACCGGGTTGCGGGTAATGATGCCGGCGCGCCAGTCCTCCGTGACGCTCGCGAAGCCGGAGATCTTGAGCGCCGCCCCGATCTGCTCGAGCAGCTGCTCCTTCTCCACGGGCTTGGTGAGGAAGGCGAACGCGCCGCTCTTGGTCGCATTCACCGCGTCGGGAATCGTCCCGTGGGCGGTCAGGAGGATTACGGGCAGGGCCGGGTAGCGGCCCTGCAGCTCCTTCAGGAGTGAAATCCCGTCCTTGTCCTTCATCCTCAAATCCGTGACCAGCACGTCCGGGAGGAAGCGAGGGACCGTCGTGAGCGCCTGGCTCGCATTCTCGCAGGCGGCGACTTCGAATCCTTCCGACCGCAGGCGGATCGTGATCAGGCGAAGGAGTCCCGGGTCGTCGTCCACCAGCACGATGCGGGCGCGCCGGCCCAGCGGCGTCTTCACGGGCGCGTCTCCGGCTTGCCGCCCTCGAGCGTCGCGATGGCCTCGAGTTTCGCCTCCGCCCGCTCCAGTTCGCGGCGCAGGCGGTCTTTTTCGGCGGTCTCCGCCTGCAGCCGGCGATTGAGGTCCTCGATGCGGTTGTCGGCCTGGGCGGAACTGCCGTTGCGCAGGGCCTCGTTCTCACGCGCGAGCGAGAGCCGGGCATCGAGGTCGCGGACGATGAGGTCCGCGAGGGCGCGCTCGGAGGGCAGCAGGGTTTCCGGGGTCGCCAGCGCCTCGCCCAGCAAGGCCCGCGCGCCCGCCGGATCGCTGGAGGCGTGGCCGGGCACGGACAGCACGAAGGCATACCGGAGGCGCTTCTGCGTGGACGGGTCGGCGAGGTAGGCGCCGCGAGAGGAGGCGACGATCTCCGCCTGCTCGGCGACACCGCCGCGCCCCAGGCGGTCGAGCAGCGCGAGATACTCGGCGACGATCTGGCCGTCGTCCGTCGCCGTGACCGGCGTCGAATCTCGCTTCTTCTTCAGCCCCGACCAGTCGTCCACGCTCCGGCAGGACGCCAGGAGGGCGGCGGCCACGCAGAGCGCGACCAGTGCCTTATGCCGCATGCGCCGCCTCCCGCCGCGCGGCCGCCGGCAAGCGGATGCGCAAGTGCGCGCCCGGGTACTGGCCCGTCACGATCTGCACCGTGCCGCCGTGCGCCTCGACGAACTCCCGCACGACCGAAAGGCCGATGCCGGTGCCCTTCAGCGGTCCGCCCTGGGGCGTGCTGCCCGAATAGAAGGCCTCGAACACCTTGTCCCGCTCCTCGGGTGCGATGCCGGGGCCCGTGTCCGCGAAGTCGATGACCGTGGTGGAGCCGTCCGGATAGGCGTGCACGTGGATAGTGCCGTCGCGGGGCGTGAACTTGATGGCGTTCGAGAGGAGGTTCTCGAGCACGAGCTTGAGCTTCGCGCGGTCCGCGACGAGGTCGAGCTCGGCGACGTGCATGTCGAGGGTCAGGTTGCGTGCGGCCATGGCGAGGCGCTGGCTGTCGACCACGGTACCGACCAGCGAACTCAGGCGGAAGTTCGTCAGCTCCACGCTGCTCGTGCGCGCCTTCCAGGCGCTGTAGGAGAGCAGGTTCTCGATGAGCTGCTGCAGCCTCAGCGCATTCTCCCGCAGGATCGAGGCCACCTCGCGCTGGTTGTCGTCGATCGGGCCGACGGCGCCGTCGAGCAGGAGGTCCGTGCCTTCGCGGATGTTCGCGAGCGGCGTCTTGAGCTCGTGCGACATGTGGCGCAGGAAGCGGTTGCGCTCGAGCGCGATGTCGAGCAGGCGGGTCCGCAGCCACTCGAGCTGACGGCCGAGCGCCGCGAGGTCCGCCGGCCCGCTGATCGCGATCGGCTGCGAGAACGTGCCGCGGCCGAGGTCGCTGATCGCCCGGTCGATCGCGCGCAGCGGCCGCAGCACGAAATACCAGAAGATGCCGGCTATCGCGAGCGCCGCCGGCACGAGGGCCATGAGCACCCAGAGCAGGCCCTGCTGCGTCGCGGCCGCCTGGCGCTCGACGTGCTCCAGGCGCTGCTCGATCGGCAACCGCACCTTCTCCGCGAGCCGGTCGGCTTCCCGGCTCAGCCGGCTGAATCGCTGGCCGACGCTCGCGGTCGCGAGGAAGGGCGAGTCGGTCGCGTGCACCAGCGCCGCCGCGTCCGTGCCGGCGGCGCGGACGGGGGCGATGTCGCCCGGGTCGACGTACTCGGCGATCTCGTCGAGGCGACGGCTGAAGCCCTCGTAGTTCTGGTCGAAGGCGGCCGCTACCCGCGGGTCGTTCAGCACGGCATAGGTGTTCGCCGAGCGCTCCATGGCGTAGATGTCGCGGAGCAGCTGCTGGGTCTGCTGGGTGCGGGTGATGCTGTCGCGGACGAGGACGTCGCTGGTGCGCGAGAGCTCGCGCAGCTGCATCCCGCCGTAGACGAGCGCGATCGTCAGGGGCAGGACGATCAGCAGCAGCGCCGCCGACAGCAGCCCGCTCAGCGACTGGGGCCGGATCGGGGTCATTCGCCTATGGTAACCGTCAGGACATCGGTTCGCGCAGGAGCCGCCGTTCCCAGGCGAGGGCGGTCGCCACGATGCCGGCGAGGTCCTCGTGCCGGGGCTTCCAGCCGAGGGTTTCCCGGATGCGCCCTGCGGCGGCGATGAGGCGCGGGGGGTCGCCGGCGCGGCGGCCCGACTCGGTAACCGCGAGCTCGCTGCCGGAGACCCGGGTGACCTCGGCGAGGACCTCGCGCACGCTGAACCCCCGGCCATAGCCGCAATTGAGCGTCGTGGAGGCGCCGCCCCCGCGCAGGTAGTCGAGCGCCTGCAGGTGCGCGGCGGCGAGGTCCTCGACGTGGATGTAGTCGCGGACGCAGGTGCCGTCGGGCGTCGGGTAATCGGTGCCGAAAATGGCGAGGCCAGGGCGCTTGCCGACGACGTGCTCGCAGGCGACCTTGATGAGGTGGGTCGCCTCCGGCGTCGACTGCCCGATGCGCCCGGCGGGATCCGCGCCGGCGACGTTGAAGTAGCGCAATGCGACGTAGCGCAGCGGCGTGACGGCCGCGACGTCGCGCAGCATCTGCTCGCTCATGAGCTTCGACCAGCCGTAGGGATTGATCGGCACGGTCGGCGTCGTCTCGTCGGCAACGCCGGCCTCCGGAATCCCGTAGACGGCCGCGGTCGAGGAGAACACGAATTGCCGTACGCCGGCGGCGGCTGCGCACTCGAGCAGCGTGCGCGTGTTCGCGGTGTTGTTGCGGTAGTACTTGAGCGGGTCCGCGACCGATTCCGGCACCTGGATGTGGGCCGCGAAGTGCATGATCGTGTCGACGGCATGTTCCTTCAGCACGCGCGCCACGAGGGCCGCATCGCCGGTGTCGCCCCGCACGAAGGCGCCGTGCAGCACGGCCGACCGGTAGCCGGTCGAGAGGTTGTCGAGCGTCACGAGCCTTTCGCCGCGCTCTCCCAGCTGGCGGGCGACATGACTGCCGATGTAGCCCGCGCCCCCCGTGACGAGGATGGTAGTCATCGAAACTCCACGATATCGTGCCCGGCATGATAGCAACGGCCGAAGAGGCCCCGTTTGCGAACCTGTCGCCAGATTTGATCGCGGACGCGGTGGAAGCCGCGGGATTCCCGGGGGATGGCCGCATCCTTGCGCTCGGCAGCTACGAGAACCGCGTGTTCCAGGTCGGCGTCGAGGACTCGCAACCGGTCGTCGTGAAGTTCTATCGGCCGGGACGCTGGACCGACGCGGCGATCGCGGAAGAGCACGCATTCGCGCGCGAGCTTGCCGCGCAGGAGATCCCCGTCGTCGCGCCCTACGAGCTCGAGCGCGGCGGCGAACTCGGGGACGGGCCCGTGCCGACGTTCGGGGGTTTCCGTTTCGCGGTCTATCCGCGCCGCGGCGGGCAGTGGCCCGAGCTCGGTACGCCCGACGACCGCCAGTGGATCGGGCGGTTCCTCGGTCGCATCCACGCGGTGGGGGCGGCGCGCCGCTTCGAGCACTGCCCGCGGCTGTCGGTGCAGGCGATGGGGCGGGACTCCGTCGACTACCTGCTCGCGGAGGGACGTGTGCCGGAATACATCGCGCACCGGTACGAGCAGGTGAGCGGCGAGGTGCTCGAGCGGGTCGAAGCGAAATTCGACGAGGTCGGCGCTCTCCGCATGTTCCGGATACACGGCGACTGCCATCGCAACAACGTGCTCTGGACCGACGCGGGGCCGCACTTCGTCGACCTCGACGACTGCATGACGGGACCCGCAATCCAGGACCTGTGGATGCTGCTGGCCGGGCGGCCCGCGGAGCTTCGCGCGCAGCTGGCGGACATCCTCGAGGGCTACTCGAAGTTCGCCGATTTCGACATGGCGGAAGCGCGGCTGATCGAGCCGCTGCGGGCGCTTCGGATGCTGCACTACGCCGCCTGGCTCGCGCGGCGCTGGCACGACCCGGCGTTTCCGAGGGCTTTCCCGTGGTTCGGCGAGGCGCGGTACTGGGAGCGGCACGTGGCCGAGCTGGAGGAGCAACTCGGGGCGCTCTTGTCGGAAGAATAAATACAATTAGTTACGTGTTGTTTCTCAGGTAGATTACTACCCGCCGCCGGATTACAATGCGCGGCCATTTTTCCAAAGGGGACAGGCACTTTTGGCGGCTTTGCCGAAAAGTGCCTGTCCCCTTTACCTAAGTCCATGATCCAGAACCTCCGCAACATCGCCATCATCGCGCACGTCGACCACGGCAAGACGACGCTGGTCGACAAGCTGCTGCGCCAGTCGGGGACGCTCGACCTGCGCAAGCCCGTCGCCGAGCGCGTCATGGATTCGAACGCCCTCGAGCGCGAACGCGGCATCACCATACTCGCGAAGAACACCGCGATCCGCTGGCGCGACTACCGCATCAACATCGTGGACACGCCGGGGCACGCGGACTTCGGCGGCGAGGTCGAGCGCGTGCTTTCGATGGTGGACGGCGTGCTGCTGCTGGTCGACGCGGTGGACGGGCCGATGCCGCAGACGCGCTTCGTCACGCGCAAGGCGTTCGCGCACGGCCTCAAACCGATCGTCGTGATCAACAAGATCGATCGCCCGGGCGCGCGCCCGGACTGGGTGCTGAACCAGACCTTCGACCTTTTCG